>CAZHSA010000094.1:0-11664 GCA_964535135.1 uncultured Kordia sp. | reverse complement strand
TATCGCTTTCACCACGAATACACGAATTTTTTCTTTGCTTTTTGTTGCGGATTTGATCTGTCATTCCTGCGTAGGCAGGAATCTATTTTAATTGTAAGATGATACATTTTGAATTGTTTTCTCCTCTAAAAACATAAACCAATAAACTCTCACTCACTGTTATGCGAAGTTGAATCAAGTTCAACTTGACGAAGACTTATATCTAAAATTTCATTGATAAAGTCGTTCTGAATGGATTCCTGCTTTCGTAAGAATGAGAAAAAGTAACATTCAACAATCGTCAATAAAAATGTTACAGAATAGTTTGCGACGTGGCAATCTGTTTCTAAGAGAAAGCCTATTTTTTTAAATGAGATTGCCACGAATTTCCTTGAAATTCTCGCAAAGACGTATCCCACATGTCTAATATCTAACAGCGATAGCGATCTAAGAGATTCCCGACTACGTGGGAACGAGTCTACCGATCTAATTCCAATTTATACCCAACACCATGTACATTGGTGATTTTGATGCGGTCATCTTCTTTGAGTTTTTTGCGGAGTTTGGAAATGTACGTGTCTAAACTTCTTCCGACAATGACGCCGTTATCTTCCCAAACCTTTTTGGTCAATTCGTCACGCGTTACGACTTGATTTAAGTTAGCGGCAAAAATTTGTAATAACTCACATTCTTTTTTAGAAAGATTGATTTCGGTGGCTTGCTTTACCAATTTGTTTTGTGTCGGATAAAAATAGAAGCTTCCGATCGTAGCATAATTCTCCGTCGTTTCATCGGACGCTTTTTGGTTGTCATTTTTGCTCGGTTTCTTTCGGAAGAAGAACAATTCCATCACAATGAAAAGTAACAAAATAAGCCCATATAGTAAAGCGGAAATCGTGAAAACGGATGCTGTTTTAGACGTGAATCGCACGTGAATCGTATAACAATTGCTCGGCAAATAGCGACTTATACACGGAATAATTGTATTTTCTTCTTGAAGACTCATTTCGTAACTGTACGCTACTTCTCCGTCGGCACATTGCAATACTTCCACACGGTATTTTTCAGGCAATTTGGAACGTTTGAAGCTTTCTGCAATGATAGAAACCATTGTATGAGGTTCAAAGGTTAACTGCTTCTGAAACGAAAGTTTGTAGCTGTAATTTTCTATTTCTTTTATAGGCAAAATTAACGACGTCGAATCTTGTTCCGACAGTAATAATTTATTGCCTACATCGCGCAACGCAATTTTTACCTTTTCTGAAAATTCTTTTTGTTGCTCATTTTTCGTTGAAAATATCCACACACTCAATGCCGCAATTGCCAATATGCTATAAATATATATTCGCTTTTTACTCATAACGACCGTAAATAACAGACAATTTCGCGACTTTTTACAACTGTTGACACTTCTTTTACACTTTTTTGACATTTTTTAATACGACTCCGATCTAGTTTTACTTCGAAATCAAAAACAATCAAATAGTAATCACTTAAAAAATGAACAGATGAAAAAAATTTTAATGTACATCGCTTTTTTAGCAATCGTACACACACAAGCACAAGAGCAACTTCCAATTAATACTTCTAAAAGTGAAATAAAATGGTCCTGCGATTATAGTTTTTATTTTAATGGTCATTATGGATTGGTGAATTTTGAAGAAGGGTATTTTACGAAAACTGACGGCAAAATTTCAGGCGGTAGTTTTGTGATTGACCTCAACACTATTCGCGCAACAGACATGGACGAAGAAGGTAATGCAGGTCTTACAAAACACTTAAAAGATCCTGATTTTTTTGAAGTAAAACGATTTCCGAAGGCTACATTGGTCATTACCAAAGTTTCCTACGAAGACGCTACGCATTTTTGGGCAGAAGCCGATATGACTATTAAAGGTGTTACGCAACTTGTAAAATTTAAAGCAACGCTTGATTTTGCTACCAAAACCATGACGACAAAGTTTAAAATTGATCGTACGCGTTGGGGAATTAATTATAACAATGCGATTAAAGACAGTGCTATTGCGGAGGCTGTTGGTTTTGAAGTAAAGTTGAGTTTGTAAGTATGAAGAAAAATATAATCATTGTGGTATCATTTTTTATGTCTTTTGTACATTATGCACAAGAGCAACCCGAACTGTTAACATCTGATGCTTCTTGGGGAAAAGAAATTATTAAGATGCCAATACATTTTGCACCACAAATTCCATACAAAGGTGTGGAAGAAATACGTTTTTCTCCTAATTGGTCTAAGCAAGATCGCAATGGATATTGGTCATATGTATTTGTATGGGATATTGATTTGAATGAAAAATTGACCGCAAAAGACTTAGAAACTTATTTGAAATATTATTTTGACGGTTTAATGGATGTCGTTAATAAAGAGAAAAACAAAATACTACCAAAAACGATGGCGTTATTTCTTCCAAAAGAAAATACGAATGATACAAATGACTTTGTAGGGAAACTTCAAATTTATAACTCATTTCATACCAGAGATATTATGCAATTACATTGCACTGTGGTACAATACCATTGTGTTAAGGAGCAAAAATCAAAGGTGGTATTTCGTTTTTCTCCAAAAGATTTGGAACACCATATTTGGGACGAACTAAATATTATAAAATTGAAACAAAAACCTTGTGAGGAATAGGTTTTCAAAAAACTGAGTGCTATACATCATCATTCACTTCTATCCAATAGCCGTTTGGATCTTGAAAGTATACTTGTTGAATGCCATCTTTTCGTACGTAATCTTTGTTGATGGTACCAAGCCAATCAGAGTACTTAATTTTTAAGTCTTTCAACATTGTAACAAAGCCAGTAAAGTCAGCAGTTGCCAATGCAAAATGCACGGCTTTATTGGTTTTTATGTCTGCATTTGGACGCGGAATTAAGTGCAACTGTTTGCCTTCTCCTATAGCCAACCATCTGGTTTTAGAGTTAGACGCAGTATTTGGAATTTCTTCAAATTGAAATACTTTTTGATAAAACGCCACCGCTTCGTCCACGTCTTTTACAGAAAGTGCCATATGGTTGAATGAAAAAGTATGCATATGAATAGATTTTGTTGAATTTAGATGAAAAACAAATGTAAATATAAAGGGAAAACATTTACTTTAAAGTTTTACAGCATTTTAAATCACACAGATACTTCTTACATGTACAATTCTTTATTACGAATAAGATCAAAAAGTGTTTTATTCTTTCAAGTAAGTTGCTTTAAAAGCGCTTTTTAAGTTTTCTATTTCATCATTTACAGTATATGTATATTGAGCGTCAGGAATGGTACTTTGCATTGTAAACTCTCTGTATGCAACATCGTAATAATCTTCTGAAAAATCGTTTTCATCCTTGTCTTCTTTAGATTGATACGGATACGTGAGTGTTTGCTTTTGATAATACCACGTTTTGTTAGGTAAGTATTTTAGCTTCTGGTCTATGTAGAGCCAAGCTGCTTTATTAGTAGGGTTATAGTTGTCAACGATTTTTGTGAAGATTGTATTTCCAAATGTATCTTCTTTAAAAAAATTTATGTTTTTTACCTTTCGTTCTATCTCCTTTGATGCTTTTGATGTAATTTCAAAATAATATTCTGTTTTTTCATAAGGAGAATGATACACAATAGAGTCTTTGTTATTCCGAAATGTTTGACCATAACTAAACTTTTCTTCATGCAGTACCAAACGGCCTTTGGCGTCTCTTTTCCATGAATTAGAGCTAGTTTCTCCCGAAGAGCTTTCTTGAAGCAGATGACTTAATTTACCATGTTCATCGTAGCTGTATGAAAACTTTTGAGTTACTTCTCGCGGATTACCACCAAAATAAGAAACAGAGAAAATGCGTGTTCGCTGTTGTAATTTCAAGGCCGTATCAAAAGAAAAATAGACCGTTTCTTTTTCATACGCATCTTTTTCATATTCTTTTGTATACATTGTTTTCTTTACGTGTAATCCTTCACTGGAAGGCGCATATTTAAAAGTATTGTAACTAAATAAGTATTTTTCACCTTTATCATTACTATGAAATTCGCAATATGTTAAAAGGTTTCCAAAGTCATCATATTCGTATGTTTTATGCTGGTTTAAAGGTTTATCTGAAGAAAACCGTTTGTGCGAAATACTTTCACGAAGTTGATCTTGTTGATCGTAAAAATGGAGAATACTATCGTATGACAAATAGAGAAACAATTTACTGCTTTTGGAAAAAGAATAGCTTATCTCTAAATCAATAATAGTATTGTCAACTACCTTGGACGTTGCTGTTTTATCAGAGTCTACATAAGCACTAGAGCCATAATATATGTTTACCTCTCTAGGTATTTTTGGTTCTCGGTAGTTGATATGTTTTTTAATTTTTTCCCAACGATACGCATTAAATTTTACACCTTTTCCATTCATTTTTGTAAAGTAAAATGTACTATCTATTAAAAAAGGATCAATCAAAAATTTAGAAGGTGTTGACGTATACCTTACGCTTTGCGCTGGAATATTAATTTCTGTAGCAAAAGTTCTTGCCAATTTAATTTGAGTGTGTTGCGTTTCTTGGTAATTAGGAGTTTTTGAGGTCCAGTTAAAAATGGTAAACCCTATAAATGCAATAGAAAGTAAAACGAATAGTATTTTAAATAAAGGATTCTTTGTCATAATTCTGTATTGTAATTGTAATGAGCTGTACTATCTTACCGTAATAGCCAACACTTTATCAACTTCACTAAATCGTTTGTCTATGATGCGTTGCTTAAAAGAATTCAAACGATACACTTCATTGATCTTCATAAAAACCTTGGTGCCTGGTCGCGCTTGACGAACTTGAGTTCCCAGTGTTACACGTAAATCTCCATTATTGGCATTTCTTCCATTTACTGAATTCACTTTAGTAGGAGGTCCTAAGGAAAATTGTGCAAGCACATCTACTGAAGATATACCATAGTTTGCTTCTTCAGGAAACAATGCCTTAAAATCTTTGTCAGGAACGATCTTAATTTGAAATCTAGAGTTTTTAGGAACTGGTGCCATACCATTTGTAATTTTCCCATTAATAAATAATTGTATCGTAGGTTTAGGAGGTTCTATGACGCTAATATGCTCTGACCATTCATATTGGATACTATCTAATTTTGCTTTGTAGTTAATTGTTAGTTTTCCTTTTTTTCGTGGAATAATTACCCACTTTTTTGGATTGTTTTCAGTTTTTAAAGTTTGACTCATATCTAAAGTTATTTTAAAATCAGAAAACGCTTCTGGAGTATCAAAAGTTACTGTATTTCGACAAAATACATATAATACTCTCGATCCTACTACGCTAGGAAGTTGAATGATTTTTGGCGGACTTTTTACAAAAACCGTATCCGCAGGCATTTTAACTACTTTGGTTTCTACTAGTGGTTTTTTGTCTTGATTCTTGGTACAAGAGGACGTAACTATGACTGTCAGTATTAATAGAAAAAAATATTTACTCATAACTCGTGTAAGTTTTATGTTGCTCGAAGATTAAAATACATGGCTACTTTATCATAAAAAATAATGTTTTTTCACTTTGGGTAAATCTATTGTCTGGTATATGTTGTCCCTTAAAATTAATTCGATAAATATCATTTATCACTACAAAAACAAACGTTTGAGACCTAACTACTTGTCGAAATTGATTTCCTAATGAAATTTGTATTTTACCATCAAATTTTATATTTGAAATTGTATTTGTTTTATATAATTCTTTTCCATAATTTTTAATAAAAACATCAATAGAGGCATAATAATTTACATCATTTGGCATCAAGTCTTTAAAATCTTCATCAATAATTAATGCTAAGCTAACCTTAGAATTCATACTACTCCATTTAATTTTACTTGGGTCTTTTTCATTAAGGAGAAATTTTATAGTAGGCTTAGGAGGTTGTATTACTTTAAATCTCTCTGACCATTGATATGGCATTGTATCCATTAGCGCCGCACAATTAATAGTATATGTTTTTTCGCCTGTTGGGCTCACATACCATGTTTTGGGATTGTCTTTTGATTGCGAAACAGAACCACTACTTACCATAATTCTAAAATCAGAAAATGAATCTAGTGCATCAAAGTTTAATTCATTTTTACAATCTGCATATAGTAATCTTGATCCGAATACTCTAGGAGATTCTATAATTTTTGGCGGACTTTTTACAAAAACCGTATCCGCAGGCATGGTTATAATTTTGGGTTCCGATATAGCTGCTTGTTTTGTAGTATCATCTTTCTTGTCTTGTTTGGTATTGCAAGAAAAAGTGAGCAGTACGAGTGACAACAATAGAAAAAAAGTTTTATTCATAATTGATGTGTGTTTTACATGTATTTACGGGAATCTGTTAACAATATACAAGATAATTTTGAATTCGCTTCTCGCTAATGTTTTGTATATGAATACAAAAGCTTTATAACTCCAAATTACGGCTTCATCAGAAAAAATCCGGCTTCATCATTTTTACGATTATAAACACGCAGTCTCAAAATAGATTTGTGTCATAATCTAAAAATCAAAAAATTAATGAAACTATATGTAAGCATTTTGTTTGTATTGTCTTTTATTACGGCGCAAGCACAAGATCAGTACACATTAAGCGGTTATATTAAAGACAAAGCTTCTGGCGAAAGTTTATGGGGCGTTACTATTATCGTATCACCCAATAAAGGAACCATTACCAATGAGTATGGTTTTTATGCTATCAAATTAGATAAAGGAACGTATAAAGTTTCTGTTACTTATGTAGGGTATAAAACCGCCGAAAAAGAAATTGTATTAGACGGAGACAAAACAATTTCCTTTGAGTTAGAAGAAGATTCTACTGAACTCGACGCCGTTGTGATTGAAGCCGATAAATCAACCAAAGCCGTACAATCTACAGAAATGAGTGTGGTGACGCTTTCTTCTAAAACTATAAAAAAATTGCCCTCTATATTGGGTGAACCCGATTTATTAAAATCTATTCAACTGCTGCCAGGTGTTTCTAGTGTAAATGATGCCGCTTCTGGATTTAATGTGCGCGGTGGTTCTGCCGATCAGAATTTAATTTTATTGGATGATGCTGTCATTTATAATGCTTCTCACCTATTTGGGTTTTTCTCTGTGTTTAATACAGATGCCGTAAAAGACTTAAAGTTATATAAAGGTGGAATTCCTTCTGTATATGGAGGAAGACTTTCTTCGGTATTAGACATCAAACAAAAAGAAGGAAATGTAAAGCAGTTTAATGGAGAGTTAGGCATTGGAATTATTTCTAGTAAAGGTTTGGTTGAAGGACCAATTTTTAAAGGAGATAAGGAAGAAGGAAAAGGAAGTTATATGTTGGCAGGAAGAACTTCATATATTGGACTGTTTGCAGGGCTTTCTGACGAATTTAAAGACACGAAACTTTCTTTCTACGATCTCAATTTAAAAGCAAATTATAAAATAAATAAGAATAACCGAATTTTTCTTTCAGGGTATTTTGGAAGAGATAATTTTCAGATTGATAATTTTTTAGGAACACGCTGGGGAAATGCCTCAGGAACTTTACGATGGACAAGTGTACTTAGTGATGATTTGTTTTTACAAACATCTGCCATTTTTAGTAGCTACGATTATAATTTGGATAATTTGAGATCGGGTTCTGAATTTCGATGGAGTTCAAACATCTTAAACTACAATTTTAAACCGAAATTAACATGGTTTATCAACTCAAACAATACTTTAAAAACAGGATTTGATTATACCTATTATAATTTTCAACCTGGAGAAATTGCACCCATTAAAGGTTCTTCTATTAATCCTGAAAAGTTTCGCGAAAAGTTTGCTTCTGAAGTAGGTGTGTATGTTGATTTGAAACAAAAAGTATCTGAAAAACTAAGTCTGCAATATGGATTCCGAATTTCAAACTTTAATAGAATCGGAAAAGACATAATTCCTACGTATGCTACGGGAAGTCCTTTAACGTATACTGCTACACAAGATTTGTATACTGAAAATGAAGTAATTGGCGAAACATCGTATAATAAAGGAAAAACCATCAAAGATTTTTACGGTTTTGAACCGCGATTCTCCGCGCGTTATTTGATTAATGACCGTAGTTCTATAAAGTTTAGTTACAACAGAATGTATCAATATTTACATTTGATTTCTAATACAACTTCCGCAACTCCGCTTGATGTTTGGGCGCCAAGTGGCCCATTTTTAAAGCCACAATATGCCGATCAAGTTGCCTTGGGATATTTTAAATCTTTTAAAGACAACACATATGATTTTAATGCCGAAGTGTATTATAAAAAGATGAACGATGTAACTGATTTTATTGATGGTGCCGATTTGTTATTCACTGAAAGCATTGAAACCGAAGTGGCTCAAGGAGAAGGCCGCGCGTACGGATTTGAATTGCAAGTCAACAAAAATAAAGGAAACTTCACAGGTTGGTTAAGTTATACACTCGCAAGAAGTGAACGCAAAGTATTGGGAATTAACAACAACCAATTTTACGCTGCAAATAACGATCAATTGCATGAATTGAATCTTGTGGGAATGTACAAACTAAATGATCGTTGGGATTTTGGTGGAAACTTCGTGTTCGGTTCTGGAAAACCTGTTACCTATCCTACGGGACAATACGAACAAAACGGAATTGTAGTTGCCGATTATCAAAACAGAAATGGCGACCGATTGCCAGCCTACCATCGACTCGATATCTCTGCCACATTGAACCCGAAAAAAGGAAATAATGGCAAATGGATTTTTAGCTTGGCAAATGTATACAACCGACAAAATGCCGCATCCATTTACTTTAGAGAAATTAGCCAAGTAAATGATGTTGATATGGCAACAGGAGAAACCGAAGCCATCAAACTATCTTATTTTGGAATTGTTCCAAGTGTTACCTATCAATTCAAATTTTAAACGCATTTATTATGAAAAAATTATTTTTTAGTCTCATTGTACTTATCCTTGTAAGTTGTGAAACAGAAGTTACCAATGATATTACCTTAAATGGTTCGGCTCCTCGATTGATTATTAATGGTGGCATTGAACGAAATACCACTACGCCATTAGCAGCACAACGCATTGAACTTACTTCCACCATTGGTTTTTTGGAAGATAGTGATCCAACGCCTGTTACAGCTGCACAAGTAAGCATCAATGATGGCACTACTGATTTTACCTTTGCACATGTTGGAAACGGTGTGTATACAAATTCGGATATTGTAGCCAACTTAAATACCGAATACACACTTACCATTATTTGGCAGAATGAAATGTATATTGGTAGTGATATGCTGACCGAAGTTCCCAACTTTGACAATGTATATTCCGTATTTGAAGAAGAAACCTTATTTACAGATGAAGGATATTTTGTAAAGTTTGATGCTACAGATCCGGCAGGAATTGAAAATTATTACTATTATAGGCTTTTTAAAAACGGAGAGTTTAGTATTGTTCCCGATCCTGGAAATAGCATAACTTTGGTGGAAAGTGATCAGTTTTTTGACGGACAACAACGTATTGGAGTAAAGCCAAATGAAGAGATTATTTTTGAAATTGGAGACATTGCTACGACGCAACAACTTTCTATTTCAGTAGAATATCATGATTTTTTAGTAGAATTATTTACACAAACAGGAAATCAAGGATTGTCGTTTATTGGAAATCCGCCGCCAGCCTCTATTCGAAGCAATGTGTTAAATACAGATACACCAACTAACAGAGCGTTAGGGTATTTTTATACGGTGGATATTGCAGAAGAAACTATAGAAATTATTGAGTAAAACACAGAAATAATGCTTAAAAACGGAAGAATATATATCTACGGAATATTTGTGTTGCTTATTGTAGTGTTTAACTTTATATATGAGTTAGAGCATAATTCTTTACAAGAGGCATTGCAAGAATCTGTTGTTATTTTTCCAATGGTGTTTTTATTTATTTGGATGATTTATAAAACGAGAGCTTTCTTAACCAATAAAACACTGCATTTTAAGGGCAAAATCATACATACTTCCAACAAAATAGTGGTAGCGATTATTATTGCTGTAAAAACACTCGTTATTACTGTGTTGGCTAGATCTATTGTATCGTTCTTTTTTCAAGATGAAATTGAAGATGATATTACTTTTTCGGATGGTGTTATATTTCTCATCATTTTACTAAGTGTTTTAGTAATTACGCTTTTTGTGTATTTCTTTGAGCATTATTTAGCTGTTATGGAAAACAGACACAAAATGGAAATGCAGCTTTCTAAACATAAAAGTGAAAAGATTATTTCAAAATACTTGTCGCTCAAAAAACAGTTGAATCCTCATTTTCTGTTTAACAGTTTTAATAGTTTATCCGCGTTAATAGATATTGATGCACACAAAGCTGATAACTTTTTACAAGAATTATCTAATGTATATAGATACAATTTAGATTATAGTGAAGAACTTGTGGTTACGGTTGAAAAAGAACTGGAATTTATAAAGTCGTATATGGCGTTGCAACGGATTCGGTTTCCTGAAAGCATTACCATACATTACCAAATTGAAGCGTCAAAAATGAAATATCTTTTGCCGCCAATGACCTTGGAATTATTGGTAGAAAATGCACTAAAACACAACATTATAGAAAAATCTCATCCGTTAGTTATTAAAGTAACTACGGTAAATGATTCTATAGTGGTAGCAAATAATTATCAGCCAAGGACGACTGCCGTAGACAAAAGTTCTTCATTAGGAATTGGATTAAAAAACTTAAAAAACCAATATGAATTAATTCATACCAGCAAGCCAACTTTTACCATAGAAAATGAACAATATATTGCACGAATTCCTTTAATAACTCCCGAACTATGATACAAGCCATCCTTATTGAAGACGAAGATATCGCAGCGATGAAGCTTCAAAAAATGATTCAAGATGTTGACTCAAGTATTCAAATTGTCAAAATCATTTCATCAGTGAAAGAATCGGTAGCGTATTTATCAAAGCAGCAACCCGATTTAATCTTTTTAGATATCAACTTATCTGACAATAATTCGTTTGAGATTTTTAATCAAGTTCCGCATATTAAATCGAAAATTATTTTTACCACTGCTTATTCAGAATATGCCATCAAAGCATTTGAATTGAACAGTATTGATTATTTACTCAAACCCATTTCTAAAGAAGCCTTAGCGCGTAGTATTCAAAAACTAAAAAACCTAGAAAATGAAAAAAATCCAAGGTATACGGAACTACTTCGAAGCTTAGAAAACAACTTTAAAAAACGTTTTTTGGTAAAAATGAACAACGCTTTAATCCGTATTGAAATTGAGGATATCGCCTATTTTTATGCGGATGAAAAAGTAACTTTTATAAAGCTTACAAGCGGAAAAAACATTCCTATTGAATATTCATTAAAAAAACTAGAAGACGTTTTAAATCCGATTGATTTTTACCGAGTAAATAGAAAATATATTGTACATGTTTCTTCTATTAAAAAAATGTACTACTCCTCAAAATCAAAAATTGTATTGCATTTAGAACCTGCTTCTGAAGAAGATACCATTAGCGTTCCTATTGAAAAAGTAGGGCAATTCAAAAAGTGGTTGTCTATTTAAAGAACATAATTAATTAACGAGAGTTCGATATAAAAAATTTAGTTTGATACTTTTCTTTTCCGAAGTATAGCAGGAATTTTTCGTTAAAAATTTTTGAAGCCTTGGAAATC
>CAZHSA010000093.1:0-11790 GCA_964535135.1 uncultured Kordia sp. | reverse complement strand
AAGGTCTTGTTGACATTGCAGCGGTTGGAAATGAAGTTTTATACAGAAACGATCTTACACTGGAAGAACTTTTAGACTATATTAGAAGGGTAAAAGAAGCCTTACCAGATGTTGAAGTAGGGTATGTAGATGCATACTATGAATTCTCAGTACACCCAGAATTGGTCGAAATCAGTGATGTTATATTAAGCAACTGTTATCCATATTGGGAAGGTTGCCATATTGATGGATCGTTAGCACACATGCAGCAAATGTTCGGACAAGCTTCACATGCAGCCAACGGGAAAAAAGTAATCATTACTGAAACGGGATGGCCAAGTCAAGGAGGAAGCCTGCGAGGAGCAGAATCATCTGAGGTCAATGCAATAAAATACTTTATAAACACGCAAGTTTGGGCCGAAAAAGCCAATGTCGAAACATTTTACTTCTCATCATTTGATGAATCATGGAAAACAGGTGATGAAGGTGATGTTGGTGCATATTGGGGACTTTGGGACAAACACGAAAAACTCAAATTCTAACAAAAAAAAAATTAAACAAAAACAATGTCTTTACGTAAAGAAAAATTTTTCTCATTAGCTGCTCTCGAATTTGAAGGGTACACTTTTGATGACCTAAAATCTTTATGGCGCAAAACAGTGAAAGCTGGAATGCATGGCATGTGTTTCAGTCCGTATGTAGAAGGGCAAGAACCTGGAGATACACTTTCAGAAACACAAATTAGACGTCGCTTAGAGGTGATCAAACCGTATACCAATTGGGTACGATCATTTTCGTGTACAGAAGGCAATGAACTAATTCCAGAAATCGCCAAAGAAATGGGTATGAAAACCCTAGTTGGCGCATGGTTAGGAAGCAACCCTGAAACAAATGAAGCAGAAATCGAAGGATTGATCAATCTTTCAGATAAAGGCTTCGTGGATATTGCAGGTGTAGGAAACGAAGTCATGTATCGAGGCGATTTAACAGAAGATGAATTATTAAGATTCATTTACGATACCAAAAAAGAACTCAACGGAATTCCTGTAGGATATGTTGATGCGTATTACGAATTTGTAGAACGTCCAGAAATTACAGAAGCTTGTGATGTCATCTTAGCAAACTGTTACCCTTTTTGGGAAGGTTGCGATCAAGACTATTCGCTGTTATACGTAAAAGATATGTATAACAGAGCATTGCGCGCAGGAAACGGAAAAAAGGTCATCATCACTGAAACAGGATGGCCAAACAAAGGCACGAGTCTCGAAGGAGCCTATCCTTCAAACACAAATGCCATTAAATATTTTATAAACACTCAAAGATGGGCTCAAGAAGAAGATATTGAAATCTTTTATTTCTCCTCTTTCGACGAATCGTGGAAAGTAAGTGATGAAGGTGACGTTGGCGCGTATTGGGGACTTTGGGATAAACATGAACAATTCAAATTTTAAATAGACTATTATGAAGAAAATTACATTATTATGCATGCTATTGATGACCTCTCTAGCATTTGCACAACCAACAACAAATCCTGCGGCACCAATGCAAGATGCAGTAGACGTGATTTCTGTGTATGGTGATACCTACACAAATATCGCAACGAACTACGATCCTAACTGGGGACAATCTGGTCACACACTAGTAAATCCAAGCTACGATCCAGGAACAGGACAACTTTTATTAGCGTATCCTAACTTTAATTACCAAGGAACTGAGCTAACAACAACAGATGCTTCTCAAATGGAATTTTTACACATCGACATTTGGACATCTGCAAGCCCAGGCGCTACGGATATTCAAGTAAGTCCAATCAACAACGGATCTGGAGCAGGAGAAACATTAGTTTCTATTGCCTACACATCTGGAACTTGGACAAGTGTTGACATTCCTAAATCTGCTTTTACAGGAATGACGTGGGACAGCGTTTTCCAAATGAAGTTTGCAGCAAATGGGCCAGGAAGTACAGTACCAGTAGATATTTACTTAGACAATGTATACTTTTGGAAAAACCCAACTGCAGCAGGTTCAGATGCTACATTAAGTGCTTTAGAAATTGATTCAGCTCCTTTATCAGGATTTGGTTCTGGAGTATTTAGTTATACCGTAGATTTAGCTCCGGGAACAACAGTAGTTCCACAAATTACATCAGCAACAACAACGGATCCAGCGGCAATGGCAGTCATCACACAGGCGCCAGCAGTACCAGGAGATGCAACTGTAGTCGTTACTTCTCAAAATGGTATGGTGATGGAAACATACACAGTTTCTTATGTAATAAGTGGACCTGCAACGGCAGCACCATCAGCGCCAAATAGACCAGCAGCAGACGTAATAGGAATTTATACGGATTGGTATCCAAGTATCGCAGTAGGTACATATGATGCAGGTTGGTGTGGTTCAGCTATTACAGAGGTACAAATTGATGGTGATAACACATTTAAAAAGAATACTGGAATTCCATGTCAAGGAATTGACTTCTCAGCAAACAGACAAGACTTAAATGCATTTACACACATACATTTTGACTTCTACACAGATGACGTAGATTTAGTTGGAGATGTTTTCAATGTAAAATTAGTTGACTTTGCTGGTGGAGGCGGAGAAGCTTCTGCTTTAGAAATTAATATCAACACAGGAACAATGCCAGCTATTGTAGCTAACACATGGGTTTCTGTTGACATTGATATTTCATCTTTAGGAGGTGTTGTAGTTGGAAACCTTGAAAGAGGCGATATCGCTCAAATCGGTATTACAACTGCTAACTTAACAAATGTTTGGTATGATAACATCTACTTACACAAAAACACTACGTTAGGTTTAGATGAATTTAATACTTCATCTTTCAAAACATATCCAAACCCAACAAATGATGCTTGGAATGTAGTAACAGAAGATACTGTAATTAACACCATTCAAGTATTTGATATTTCTGGAAGACAAGTAGTAGCTATGGAGCCAAATAACACACGTGCTTCTATTGATGGTACTTCATTACAAGGAGGAATTTATTTTGCTAGAATCAGCACAGATAAAGGAACAAGCAGTGTTAAACTAGTTAAAAACTAGACTAACTAGAGTAAAATTTTTAAAAGGTGTGCTTATGAAATATGAGGCACACCTTATTTATAAAAAAAGTAATATATTTGATCATAGATAAATCCCTTAATCAAAACAATAAAATATGAAAAAACTTTACTTTTTTGTTGCATTATTATTAATAGGATTCTCAGGAACAGCTCAAAATGACATTACTTTTAGTGTGGATATGAGTAGTTATGGAGGAGCATTTACAACAGTTTACCTAAGTGGTGAAATGAATGGATGGAATGGAAATTCCAATCCAATGACAGATATGGGTAGTGGTATTTGGTCCACTACAGTGAATCTTGCCGATGGAGAATATCAATACAAATTTCAAGTTGATGGCTGGGCAGATCAAGAAAACTTTACAGGTGGAGATGCTTGTACCGTTACCGACGGAGGATTCGTAAATAGAATTCTAGAAGTTAATGGTGCCGCAATGACTTTAGACACGCCAATATTTAGTGTTTGCTACGATGATGGAAACGCTGGACCACACGATACTACATTCAATGTAGACATGAGTGGATATGGTGGCGCTTTTACAACGGTATACATTAGCGGACAGTTCAATGGCTGGGACGGAACTTCCAATCCTATGACAGATATGGGCGGAGGCATCTGGTCAGTAACACTGCCACTTGCAGAAGCATATACAGAATTCAAATTTCAAGTTGATGGATGGGCAGATCAAGAAAACTTCATGCCAGACGATGCTGGAACAGTTAGCAATGGCGGATTTACAAACCGATATATTAATGTATTAGGAATGCAATCTAGAGATTATACTTGGAATACCGCAGGAAGCACGTTAGGGACAGAAGAATTTACAGCTGCTTCTTTCAAAACATATCCAAATCCAACAAACGATTCATGGAATGTAGTAACGGACAATGTAACCATTACTACAATTCAAGTATATGATGTTTCAGGAAGACAAGTAGTAACAATGTCACCTAAAACATCACAAACAGCTATTGATGGAACACGTTTGCAAAGAGGTATCTATTTTGCAAAGATCAATACTGACAAAGGTACAAGCAGTATCAAATTAGTAAAAAACTAATTCACACAGAAAAAATAAAAAAATGTGTTTATGAAAATAAGCACATTTTTTTATAATTAACTTAGGTTAACGGTTAATTTACAAGTTCTTATTTATATAAAATGCAACCAATGAAAAACGTAGTTTCTTTAAAATCATTAGCAAAAGAATTAAACATATCAGTATCCACGGTATCAAAATCTTTAAACGATAGCGAAGAAATAAGTGCGCAAACAAAAGAACGTGTAAAAAACCTAGCCAAATTACGTGGCTATTCACCCAATCCCATTGCTGTACGCTTGCAAAAGCAACAAACCATGCAAATTGGTGTGATTCTTCCCAATATTGAAAATCCTTTTTTTGCTTCTGTCTTGAAAGGAATTGACGAATTTATTAGTCCTTCAAAATATAACATCATCACATTTTTTAGCAATGAAAGTTTAGACAAAGAAAAAGAATGTTTAGACTTTTTTTCAAAAGGAAATGTCGATGGAATTATCATTTGTATTGCAGAAGAAACAAACAAAAAGAAAACGTTCGATCATATCATTCAAATCAAACAAAAAGGCATTCCTTTAGTATTATTTGATCGTATTCCAATGCAACCACTTGGCTTTGATGCGATACAAGTAAATGATTATGATAGCATTGTAAGTGCCTATCAATACTTAGCAGAAAAAAAATGTAAAAACATTGCTTTTGTATCTTCCATTCCTACACTAATTGTTGGTAGATCAAGAGAAGAAGGATATTTATCGCAAACCAACAATCCAACGGTGATTGCTTTTGAAGATTTAGGAGACCTTCAAATCTCACTAGAAGAAACACTGAAAGAAAACAAAATTGATGCTTTGATAGCAGCTGACATTAATGCTACTTTATTGTGCAACAGTGTAATACAAAGAAAAGGCTTAGCGCCTGGAAAAGATGTTTCCTTAATTGGATATGTAAACTCCGTACAAAACGATCTCAGCTATCCTAAAATATCCTATATTGATCAACATCCCAAAGAAATAGGTCAGCAAACGGCTAAAATGCTGTTATTACGTTTAGAATCGAAGCTCAAAGATGTTCCTGGAAGTGATATTGTTTTAAATACAACCATTACCATCGGCGATACAAGTCGCTAATATTTATCACATTACTTTACAAGTATCTTAAATAATTTGAGCAAAATCTAAATAGAAACTGCTTAAAACACATTCATTATTGTACTTTTGTGAAAAGTAGAATGATGAAAAAATTACTTCCCTTAAGTTTAGTACTATTGATAACGCAATTGGCTTTTAGTCAAGTTGTCATTAATGAAATTGATTGTGATACACCAGGATCAGACACAGGAGAATTTATCGAATTAAAATCTGATACACCTAACTTTACTTTAGACGGATACGTATTGGTACTTTTTAATGGATCGACTTCTGGGAATGACAGTAGTTATTTTACTTTAGATTTAGACGGACAAACCACCGATGTAAACGGTTTACTCTTAATAGGAAGCAATACCGTTTCGCCAGTGCCACAACTCTTAATCGGCGCTAATGTCATTCAAAATGGTGCCGATGCTGTAGCAATATATCAAGCAGACGGATCCGATTTTCCGCAAGGAACACAAGCAACAACAGTTGATCTCGTCGATGCCATTGTGTATGATACAGGAGAAGCTGACGATACTGGTTTACTAACATTACTAGGATTGACCACACAAATTAGTGAAGGTGGCAACAACAATACCAATTCTATTCAACGTAACGAAACTAACGGATCCTATTACACCGGAACGCCAACACCAAGAGAATTAAACGACGGAAGTGGTATTGTGCTCAATGGAATTGCCGTAAATGTGGCAAACGATCAATATACAGAAGGCGAAACGTTCACGATTGAGTTCACCACAGAAACTCCCGTAACGTCAAATTTAGACATTACCTATTCACTAGCCAATGGCACTTTTGATGCGGCTGATTACACAGGAAGCACAACGGTGACGATTCCTACAGGACAAAGCACGGTGTCCACAAATATCACTTTGGTGGATGATACTTTGGATGAAGGCGATGAAGAACTCATTATAGACTTGATAGACAATTTTTCAGTAGAATACATTATTCTGAATGACGAAGTTTTAATTCGTGCGGTTGATGATGACTTTACCATTGCACCTTTTGGAACGCCAGTAAGTCCAACCTATGGCGTTGTTGCAAGTACAGCACCAAATGGATATTACGATACCATGGACGGATTGGCAGATACAAATTTGAGAGACGCCATGCAAGCCATCATTGCTGATCCTGCAACGGTTCGTGCACAAACGTATGCGGATGTATATGACATGTTGCGTGAAGCGGATCAAAATCCAGCGAATAGCAATCAAGTATGGTTGGTATATACAGAACAGGGCAGAGCCAAGTTAGATCAACAATCAGGTTCAAACAGTGTGGGCACTTGGAACAGAGAACATACCTTCCCAAGATCGTTGGCAGGATACAACAGCATTGAAGCTGATGATATTGCTGATGGAAAAGATGTATTTTGGGCAACCAAGGCAGATTCGCTTCGTCATGGAAACTCTGACGGACATGGATTGCGCGCTAGTGATGGTCCTGAAAATAGTTCTCGCGGTAATCAGCATTACGGACAATACACTGGGCCAACCGGAACTGCCGGAAGCTTTCGTGGCGATGTAGCACGTGGTGTTTTCTTTTTAGCAGTACGTTACAACGGATTGTCTATTGAAAATGGTTTTCCTTCAGTAGAAGGTCAATTGGGAGATTTGGCGACTTTATTGCAATGGCATAGAAACGATCCGCCAGATGATTTTGAAATGAATCGTAATAATGTGGTGTATACTTGGCAATTCAATAGAAATCCTTTCATAGATCATCCAGAATTGGTAGAGCATCTTTGGGGCAATCAAATTGGCGTTGCGTGGTCACAACCTTTATCTAATGAAGAATTTACAACAGATACGATCAAACTGTATCCAAATCCTGCTTCAAACCATATCAATATCGTTGGTATACGAGAAGAAGCTACTTTTGAAATTGTTTCTTTAGATGGAAGAAAATTACTATCAACATCAATTTCAGGAATTACAAAAATTAATCTAAATTTGACTTCGGGAATGTATCTCGCACGAATAAAATCTCAAGGTAAACTAATTACCAAAAAAATCGTGATTCATTAAGCTTAGTAGTATTATTATTTGGACACTATCAATTATAACATTACCAGTCTTGTAGACTTTCTTGGCTTAGTACAAGGAGTGTTTTTGGGTGTGTATTTAATGATAGAAAACAAAAAGAACAGACCTACATTATTACTTGGAGCTTTCTTAATAGCTTTTAGTTTTGAATTACTCGAAACCATTTTAGACGATACCAATGTGTTGAGTATGTATCCTTCACTGTTGTTCTTGCCTATAAACTTTCACTATCTAGTAATGCCGTTGTTTTATTTATACGTAAAACACATCACAGATGAAAAACTATCAAATCGGTATATTTTAAAAGTACTTCTACCTGGAATTATTGAATTTGTAATCATTACAGCAATTTTTATATTACCAGCAACGACAAAGCTAGAACTAGAAGAAAATGCACTATTTATGATTCCAATAATCATATTTATCATTCTGTCTTTTCCATACTCTGTATATTATGTTATAAAAACAATACGTTATATTAATAAACATAATAAAAATGTAAATGCCTATTACTCTAATACAGCAGGAAAACGTTTAGTATGGGCACGAAGAGTAGGTTATTTCATGTTAATTTTTAGCTTCTTGTGGATTATAGAACTTTTTCAAGAAGAAAAATTCTTTGAAGATTATACCTATCCGATTATATCTTCCATCAATGTCATATTTATTTTTTGGATAGGAATATCTGGTTTAAAACAATCAAAAATATCTGTTGCGAATGATCAATTAGAAATTCCTGAAGAAGATACAACAACACAAATAGAAGCGTCAGAGGAAAGTAAATTATTGCTAAAACTTATGGAGGAAGATAAACTCTATAAAGAATCTGATTTATCATTATCGGATGTTTCAAAAGCAATACAAATTCCGCAACGAAATCTTTCACAACTCATAAAACAGCATAGCAACAAAAACTTCAATCAGTTTGTAAATTATTACCGCGTAGAAGAGGCAAAACGACTTCTTAAAGATCCTAATTATGACAATTTAAATATGTTAGGAATAGCTTTTGAAGCTGGATTTAGCTCAAAAGCAACATTCTATGCCGTTTTTAAACAATTTGCTGGAAAAACTCCAAATGCTTATAAACAAGCTGTTTAACCTTCTGAGTTAGAGTCCAAAATTATGTAAAAGAGTCTAGAATCACGATTTCAGACTTCCATTTCACTTTCCAAGACCATTTTCAAATTCCTTCATTTCATATTTGTACTAACAAAATCAAATATCAAAAAACATTTAAAAGAACACGTATGAAAAAAGTATTTCTTATGGGACTTTTAGTCCTCGGATCAGTATTCAGTAGCAACGCACAACAAAAATATGAGTACAAAGTTGTGACAAGTGTAGAATCGATTGTATCAAGTGGATTGGGAAGATCACGTTTAATATCTGCTTCCGAAGACAGGAATTATAAACAATTTACGTCCAATCGTACTGAAGAAAATGACAAAAGAAACAAATCGAAACGAAAAGACATTCGCATAAAGAATTTTGAAGAAACAAAATTATTGAACTTCTATAATATTGGAGGTATTCGTTTTCAAAACATTGCTGCTAATGATGCTTTAGTGACCTCAAAAATCAATACAATGGTTGAAGAAGGCTGGGATTTAGCCTTTGTAGTCAGCGGAGTTGAAAGCGATGGAGGCGATGAAGATGGACAAGGAATTTATATTACTAGATACATCTTTAAACGTGTAAAAAACCAACAAGCACAAATAAAAGAATAGTTTTTAGTCTCTTTTACATATCCAATCAGTAACGAAAGTGGAGATGAACTTTAAAAACTACAAAAAAGAAAATATAGCCTTTTTGATCATTATCTGGTCTATTTTCTTGATATGGGAACTGCAGGTTATCAAATGGATAAAAACGCTTAATGATTCATTAATACGAGTAGACTTACTACTTATTTTGCCAAGTATTATTCTGCTGAGCTATTACCTATTAAGAGATTTGAAGAAACAATAATTTAAAATTAACATCTATGAAAAATATACTATTGAGTGTGAGTTTGCTATTTTTTTGTGTCATAACTTCTTGTAATGGACAAAAAGTAGCCACTCAAAATACGCAAACAGCTTGTGAAGCAACTGGCGGATATTGGTACAACAATAAATGCTGGAAAGGATTCTCTGATGAAGGAATTGCTAAAAAAGATATAGATAGCGTCGTAACAGCTCAAATAAAGCTGTTAAAAGAAGCGACTGTGACACTAAATAATAAAAAGTACCAAATTGATTTCTTTTTCCCAGAAGAAGAAGAAGAAAACGTGTTGCTAGTAACATCTTTCAAAGACATGCAGGAAACTATCTTGGTCATTGCAGCAAAGGAAGATATTATGGGCAATAAAGAAGAAAGTTTTGAAGCGCAGGCTGTTTATATGAAAGGAGATATTACCAATGATGCTAAAGAACCAGAAATGGTGGCACAGGGAATTGTAGTGGGAATTATTGATGAAGATTTTAATGTAGAAATTGATGGGCAATTAGAAGGCGTAAATGATCAATATGCAATTTCAATCAAAGGTAATGAGGCAGTGATGGGCGCAGGAAATAGCAAGATAGAAGTCAGAGGTAACGAAGCATATCTTTCAGGAACTTTGGGCACCATTACATATCATCAAATTAAAAACATTATAGACAATCATAAAGCCGTAAAAACAATTGTGCTAACACAAGTAGATGGCTCTATCAATGATGCAGTAAATATGCACACAGGAAGAATTTTAAGAGAAGCAGGTTTGCACACAAAAGTCCTTTCTAATAGTAACATTGCTTCTGGAGGTGTAGATTTATTCTGTGCAGGAAACAAACGAACCATAGAAAATGGAGCAAAATTAGGTGTACATTCTTGGGCTGGCGAAGATATCAAAGCAGACGAATTGCCTAAAGATCATCCAGCACACCAATATCAAATAGCGTATTTCAAGCAGATGTTAGGCGAAAAACTGGGACCAGCATTCTATTTCTATACACTATCTGCGGCTCCGCCAGAAGATATACATTATATGTCTGATACAGAACTCAAAGAATGGAAATTAGAACATAAATAAAAGAAGTTACTATGAAAACATTATCTATAAAATTCTACACTATACTTTTATTAGTACTCGCTTTTGCATCCTGTAAAAATGATGATAATTCGGTAACTGATACAGCTCAGACAAATGTATTTGACATCTTTACAGTACAATCTGACGGTGAAACTGTGGTGATGAATGGAGAAATTAAAAGTAGAACATTGGATGATTTCAACAATATGCTATCGGGACATCCAAATATCAAACGAATCCATATGGCAGAAGTGCCTGGTTCAAGTGATGATGAAATCAACCTTCAAATAGGAGTAAGAGTGCATCAATTGCAAATCAATACACATATTCTCGACAATGGATTGATAGCTTCTGGAGGTGTTGATTTTTTCTTAGCAGGCGAGCAAAGAACAAGAGGAAACAATACTCAAATTGGTGTCCATTCTTGGGCAGATGGTAGTGGAAATGAAGCTACAGATTATCCTAATGATAGTACTGAACATTTGCGTTATATTCAATATTATGAAAGTGTAGGATATTCAAATCAATGGTCAAGCGATTTTTATTTCTTTACCATCAATGCCGCTTCGGCAGCCAATATTCATTGGATGACAGCAGCAGAAATTACACAATACCAAATACTTACAGAATAATTTTTTATTGATTGTATATCGTTCTAAAAAACTCTAGTACATACACTAGAGTTTTTTGTTTTAGTTATAATTCTAAAATTTATCAATCAACAAGTCGCATACGGTTGCGTATAATGTGGACAAGTGGTTACACTTACATAACAGTTTCCTGCTCTGTCCTTAAAAATACTGGCATTGGTTCCTCCCTTTAAATCTCCAGCTTTTAAACTAGAAATTGTGTCTTTATTTAATTTTAATTGTAATCCTTTTTGGTTTAAATTCTGTTTTTTCATAATTAAATGTTTTAAAATTAATAATAACACAAATGAAAATGAAAAACACGAGAATCAAAAAGGAACATTGTGCCCGTTTATAAAAGGGCATGAATTGGTATGAGTACAATATTATATGAAAAATTTTATCATCTAAGAACGCTTCGTTCCATACGCTAAATCACCCGCATCGCCGAGTCCTGGAACAATATATCCGCGGGAATTCAATTCGTCATCTACAGCAGCAATCCATAAATGGGTTTCTGTTGGAAAGTGCTCTTTTACATAATTTACACCTTCCGTAGAACCCAATACAGAAATGATGTGAATGTTTTTAGGTGTTCCTTGTTGTAACAATACTTCATACACATTTTTCATGGTGCGTCCAGTAGCCAACATCGGATCAACAAGTAACAAGGTTTTTCCTTCTAAAGAAGGTGCTGCCATGTAATTTACCACAATTTCAAATGCGTCTCCATCGTCAATATGATCACGATACGCAGAAACAAACGCATTTTCTGCCTGATCAAAATAATTTAAAA
>CAZHSA010000092.1:0-11859 GCA_964535135.1 uncultured Kordia sp. | reverse complement strand
CATGTAATTCAAATTAAAGCGCAAAGGTATTGTTTTATGTTTATATTTTTTAGTTAATTTAAACAATCAAATAAATTCTTTGGACGAAACTACATTTATTACCGATTTAAGGGAAGGAAAGCGAGCCGCATATAGTCGTTTGTTGGACGAATATGAACAGCGTGTGTTTCATACGTGTTTGTCGTTTGTGCCCAATAAAGAAGATGCGGAAGATATTGCCCAAGAAGTGTTTGTAGAAATATTTCGGTCGATTCATACATTCAAAGGAAACTCCAAACTTTCTACGTGGATCTATAGGATTTCCACTAATAAATCGTTAGAATTTATTCGAAAGAAGAATACCAAAAAGCGTTTTGCGTTTATGCAATCTATTTTTGGAAACGAAATTCCGCTCGATAAAACCACGTATTTTACGGAAATGAATCATCCTGGAATTTTGTTAGAGAATAAAGAAAAAAGCGAAACTATTTTTAAAGCGATTTATCAATTGCCCGAAGCGCAACGTATTGTATTTACCTTGCATAAAATTGATGGTTTACCCTATAAGGAAGTTGCCGAAATTACAGAGAAAAGTGTATCTTCTGTTGAATCTTTACTGTTTCGCGCCAAGAAAAATTTACAAAAAATATTAGCAAATTTTTATAAAAATGAAACGTAGCGCAAGTTTTTATAAAAATTCGCATCTAATATAAAATTAGACAAATGAAAACACCAAAAGACATAGAAAAAAATATAGAAGCTACTTTTGACGTGCTCAGCACGATTGAAGAGGTAAACGTTTCTCCTTTTTTTAAAGATAAAACCATGCAGCGTTTATTTTCGGAAAAAGAAGAAACAGCAGCTACAAGTTTTGGTTGGTTTACACCAAAATTACAATTGGCAACCTTTGTGTGTGTATTGCTCATTAATGTATTTGGAATTTATCAAATGACGAAGACGGAATACGATGAGAACATTTCACAATTCGCTACGATGTATGAATTGGGCGAAGGAGAAAGTCAATCATTATTTAATTAAATTCGCAGCAACTGATGAAAAAAAATACACTATTATACATTTTGCTTATTTTTCTTGTTGTGATGAATGGCTTTTTCATGTTTAAAATTTTTGGAGATAAACCGCCACAAGGACCAAATCCAGGAAAGTTTATAGCGAAAGAGTTACAGTTTAGCGAAGCGCAAATGCAGCAATTTTCAGCCATGAACGATGCACATCATGAAGCTATGATGGAGATTTCACGTGATATTAAAAAACTTAAAGACGCACTATTTGCGGAAATCTCTGAAACAACGGTTGACAAAGCAAAAGTTGACAGCATTACGAAGCAAATTGGCGAAAAAGAACGTCAAAAAGATCTCAAAACATTCTATCATTTTAAGGAAGTTCAAAAAATTTGTACCGACGAACAACGTCAGCGTTTCAACAGTATAGTACAAGAATCTTTAAAGCGTCACGGCAGACGTGGAAGAGAAAAACCAAAAAAATAAAATTTTCGCACAAGTTTTTCGAAAAGATCGCATCTAACTACACATAACCAGATGAAATTCTTTTCGTATGCACTATAAAATCACACCTATTTTTATCTTGATGGCGTTTGTATCATTCGCACAAGAAACCGTCACAAATACTTTTTCGGTAACTGACGGATACAAATGTACCGAAATGGTCAAGTATAAAAGCGAAGTTTCTATTACAAAACAAGGCAGATACCGTGTCATCAAATCGAACGCCATTCCAAAACACGCTACGGGAAGTTTCCCCAATGCAGGAAACCCAAATACAATTTCTCCTCAAAATAAAACCTACAAAGTTGCACTTCGTCCCAAAAAGAAGAAAAAACTAACATCTGTATATAGTGAAGGATTGTTAGGGCAGGGAAGACCTGAATATGTGTTCGGTGTTGCCATTAATGGGGTAAAGATGGAGCCAACAGCAATGGAATTCTTCGTGAATCCAAACACACGCGAAATGAACACAGCTTGGTCAAAAGAAGCGTTGAGTACCAATGTAGATTTGGGAGACGATTGCAACAATGCGCACGTACAACCTACAGGCGAATATCATTATCATGGAACTCCATGGGGAATTATTCAACAAGCAAAAGAAAAAACGATGTTTCTTATTGGCTGGGCAGCAGATGGTTTCCCGATATATTATAAATATGGCTACGCTTCCGCAGAAAGCACTCAGATAATCGAATTGACATCTAGTTACAAATTACGAGCAGGAAATCGTCCTGGCGATGGCATTTCTGCACCAAATGGCGCGTATGACGGAACCTATGTGCGCGATTTTGAATATGTAGAAGGTCATGGCGATTTAGATGAAGCGAATGGACGTTTTGGGAAAACTCCCGATTTTCCAGATGGAACGTATTATTATGTAATTACAGATAGCTTTCCTTCCTTGCCACGATTTTTTGTAGGAACACCCAACAAGAGTTTTAAAGTTGGTAGCGGTATGCGCGGCGGATCTAATGGATTTCCTGGAAGAGAACGCGGTAGAAACAATGGCGAACGCCCAAGTGTTGCCGAAATTTTTGAACAAATGGACACCAATAAAGATGGAAAATTGAGCAAAAAGGAAGTCAAAGGACCATTGCAACGCGATTTTGCAAAAGTAGATACTGACGAAGACGGTTTTATCACACAAGAAGAATTAGAAAATGCTCCAAAACCACAACAAAGACAAGGCGGGCAACGCGGCGGACAACGCGGAGGAAGACAGTAGTTTTGCTAGTTGCTAGTTCCACAAATTGACAAAAAAACAAATCCACAAATAGACAAATCCACAAATCCACAAATAGACAAAAAACAAATTAACAATTAACACCATATACATGAACAGAAAATCTTTAATAGTCGTATTCTTAGCACTAGTTTCCGTAGTTTTTATAGTTGCTTGCGGAAGTGACGATGATGCTACAACAACGACGACACCAACTGATGGCGGCGGAGATACAGCAACTTTACACGCCGCTTTTAGCGAATTTGACACCACTAATGTTACCATTATGCTTAATGGTTCCAATGTAGAAATAGAGAGCAATGGAAGACCTAATCATACGTCGCCATATTGGTCAAGCACAACTGCAAGAATGGGAACTCCAGCAGCAGCCGAAGATCATCCATTATTTGTAGCGCCGACAGTTACTTCGTTTGAAGATATGGCTCCAGGAAATATTGATGATTTTAACGGATCGTATTCGTTGACGGTTTCTGCCAATCCAACATTGGCTTCCAATTCAAGTGCTACAGGTTTAGGATCAATTGGAATTGCAGTTTCTGGTGGAATGATTTACAATGATGAAGAAGGACCAAACGTACCACTTGACAACGCAGTTGGTTCTTTAGATTATACCGCAGCACATACTGGACCGCAAAGTTATCACTATCATTTAGAACCAAAAGCATGGTCTGATGATGATGAAGAATTGATCGGCATCATTGCAGACGGTTTTTTCTTGTATGGTAGAAAATGTAATTCTACAGGAACATATCCAACGGATTTGGATGCTTCTGGTGGACATACAAGCACAACACAACATACGGACGAAGCAGAATATCATTATCATATACAAAACGAACTTTATTTGAATGCGTACTATATTTTATTTCCAGGCAATTATCAAGGAACAGCAAGTAGCGTTCAATAGTTTTTTAATGCTTCTTGGGTTAGTGGTACTTTTGTTGACTTCGTGTGGACAAAATTCCCAAGAAAAAGAAATGATTGCCGAAGCTGTTTCCTCAATCACTTCGGTAGTCGTTTCTAAAGAAAAACTAACGCTTAATGCTACTTTGGGATTGTATTATTATCAAAACAAGCCTTTTACGGGCGTTTTAGAAGCAACCTATGAAAACGGTGTAGTTTCTGAACGTGCTGTCTATGTAGATGGAAAACGTAATGGCGCACGCAAAAAATGGTTTTCGGATGGTTTGCTAAGTTTTGAAGCCACTTATGTAGATGGAAAACAAGACGGAACTTCTAAAACGTGGTGGCACAATGGAAACTTACGATCTATTTCACAGCATGTAGCTGGTGTTTTAGAAGGCATTCAAGAACAATGGTACAAAACAGGCGAAAAATTTAACCGACGTACACTTGTCAATGGAAAGGAAGAAGGCTTGCAAAAAGCTTGGCGTAAAAATGGAAAATTATTCAACAATTATGAAGCTAAAAATGGACGAATTTTTGGCTTAAAACGATCAGGATTGTGTTATGAATTACAAAAAGAAATTGTTCAAACAAAAGAATTATAGTCTGGTATTACTCGCTTTTTTAACCTTGTTTGGTTGTAAAAATGAAAAAAAACAACTTGGCAGTCGTGTCGCGAGTTTGCCCTATTATCAAGAAGCATCTTTTACGCCGTATTGGTTTGAAAAAGGAAGTGCTGCCCAAAAAGCATTTCATAAAATTCCAGCGTTTACCTTAACGAATCAAGAAGGAGAAACTATTACGGAAGCTACGTTCAATGATAAAATTTACATTACGGATTTTTTCTTTACCACTTGTCCAGGAATTTGTCCAAAAATGACGGCGAATATGGATATTTTACAGCAAGAATTTAAAGAAGACGACGAAATTTTATTATTGTCACATTCCGTCACACCAAAAATAGATTCAGTTCCTGTGTTAAAAAGATATGCTGAAAATAAAGGAATTGATAGTAAAAAGTGGCATTTAGTCACTGGCAATCGTTCTCAGATATACGACTTAGGTCGAAACCATTATTTTGTGGAAGAAGATTTAGGCGAAACCAGAACGGATGACGATTTTTTGCATACTGAAAATTTCGTGCTAATTGATAAAAACAGACAAATCAGAGGTATTTATAACGGATTGAACAAAACGGCAGTACAACAGCTAATTGCTGATATAAAAACATTGAAAAAGGAATGAAGTTTGGTTTTCATCAGTTCCTTAAAAAGGCTTCACATGTTGTTTTGTGGAGCTTTTTGTTTGAATGCAAAAGTAGTTTTAAATGTTAAATGTACAGTTTCACTAACACCGAAAACAAAGGCCTCTAAAAGCGAAGCTGTCTAAGAAGATTCCCGCCTATGCGGGAACAAGTCTAAAAGTGAAACGATCTAAAAATCTAACAACCTATTTAACCAACGTACAAAAGAAATCTAGTGTAGCTTCCGAATGTTCATCTAAGGCATAATCTTCTAGAGTGATGCTATTGACTAAATCTGGATTTTTGTTTAGAAGTTTTTTACGATTCAAGCGATTGGCAAATTCATACGGAATCTGCAATAACCATGCAGGAACTTTATGTTCTAAATTAAAAACATCATACCGTAAAAAGCGTGCAACCGATTTTTTGTTTTTCTCATAATACGCATCCGTTTTCTCATTACCACGCACAGCTTGAATGGTATATTTTGCAAAGGTTTTTTCAATCAAACCAGACAAATTTTCAAAAGTATATTCCTTATAATGCCATGGATTTCGTGCAATTGTTTTTAGAGCGTTTGGCGTAGAAATATACGCTTTTCCATTCGGTTTTAACACGCGATGAATTTCTTCCAAATACAGCGCAGCTTCTTTAATATGTTCAATTACTTGAAACGAAACCACTACATCAAAACTGTTAGAATCTAATTGAGTTAGTGGTGGAATTTTCTCTTGTATAATTGTTGTGTTTGGGTATTTATCATTAATCAGTTCTGCGGTGTATGGCGATTTGTCAATCAAGGTTAATTGATCCGCATTTTTATACAACAATTCCACACCATATCCTTCGCCACAACCAATTTCTAGGACGTTTCCATGAATATGAGGTGCCACCAAATGATACGCTTTTAACGTACGCTGGAATAGCGGATTGTCAGAAATAATTTTTGAAGAAGTAACTTCGGTTGAAAATAACATAGTTAGGGGAATTAGTATGGCCAGTTTCGTTGTTGCCATGATTGAAACGATTCGTCAAATCCACGAAAAGCTTGTTCGCTCACAGGCGCATTTTTGATGCCACTTGGAAACTGCTGCATCATTTGATAATATATGTTTTTCAATCGGTACGCATGACGCAAATTAATGATTGGATACGGTGGATCAAAGGAAATCATCCATTGCAATTCGTCCCAAATATTCTGCATGGCTGTTTTGCAAATTGCAATTCCTTTTTCCGTGTTTCCAGCGCGAACATACAATTTTCCAATGGCATACGCGTACTGTTTAAATGGTACCGTTTTATTTGGAAAAAGTATGTTGCACGTATTCAATACTTTTAGCGCTTTTTGTGTTTGTCCTTCCTCCAATAACGCTTGCGCTAGAAAGTAATAATTTTGACGTAAAATTTCACGTGAATAGGTGACATTCTCATTCCGTATATATTGAGCATCGTCTTGTAAACCTTCAAACTGAACCGTATTCATTATATATGGATACATCATGTCGGTCGCTACAATTTTTGGATTGAGTGTAGTGTCGGTTCGCTGAATTGGTGCTAAAATAGTTACCATTCCGTGCTGAATTAAATACGGTTCTAAGCTAATTTGATGGCGTTTTTTTCCGTTACTCGCAAAGCAAATTGGGCGATCATTGATGTTATTTTGCAATAAGTTCATCAATACAATCTCGTTTAAACCATAAAATTTCTTCGTATGTTGCCATGTAATTGCGGTTGTGTAAGAAGCGTTTAATTGTTTCGGATTGAATTGCTTTTTGATTTTTAATGTATCAATCGGAATCGTAAATGAAGTAGACGGAATATAATGTCGCATGCGTCCATTCCAATTGATGCGCGTGTTCTCTTTCTTAAAAAACTCAAACAAAATTGGCAATACTGCAGGCTCTTTTGTTTCTTCCTGCAAAGGAATTAATTTTTCAACGCCACTTACATAAAAATCAGGGTTGAGGTCAATTTTAATCGGTTTTGAATCGTATGAAGCGTTCTTTAAATTGTGTATGTGTGTATCAATATTTAACTGATCAAAATTGATGACACGTACATCAGTTCTGTAATCTTCAACTTGTTGTAAATACCAAAGTGGAAAGGTCATATTATCACCATCCGTAATTAAAATAGCTTGTGGTGGACACGCATCTAGGTAGGCTTTTCCAAAATTATACGCAAAATCATCATGTCCGCGCTGGTGATTGTCCCAACCTTTTGCTAGGAGTTGTAATGGAGCGGCTAGTACTACAACTCCAGCAACAATTCCAATACGAACTTTTGGTTTTTTAATGGCTGTTAACACTTGCGTGAGAAAAACTACAGAGAGTCCAACCCACATGGCAAAAATCACAAAAGAACCTATAAAAATATAATCGCGTTCACGTATCAAAATACTAGACGGAACAGGATTGACATAAATGGTAATTCCGATTCCAAAAGTGAGAAAAAGGAGCAATGTCATCCAAAAATACTGTTTGTGTTTCCACAGCGCTATAAAGCCAAGAATTCCTAAAATAAATGGCAAAAAATAGTACGCATCTTTTCCTTTATGATTTTTATAAAACTCAGGCGTTACTGCTTCTGCTCCGATGTTGCTTTCATCAATAAAAGAAATACCACTGATCCAATTTCCGTCTTTAATATAGCCTAAACCATGATGATCGTTTTGCCTTCCTATGAAGTTCCAAAATAAATAGCGCGCATTCAACCAAATTACTTGATAGTTGATAAAAAAGCTTAAATTTTCAGTAAACGTAGGTTTATTAATCGTAACCAATTCGCCGCGCACGGGATACTTGATTGGTTCTCCAAAAATGGGCGTCCATGCTTTGTATTTTTCGGCGTCACCTTTATCAAACATTCGCGGAAAAAACATGGTAAATTCATCCGAATAATTCACTTCTTTGAATTTTCCGTCATGCACCATTTCATATTTCTCTAAACGGTCATTATAACTATATGCAGGTTTTCCGTCTATAAATGCTACATCTTTGTCCAAAGGCGCATTGTATACAGGACCTTTTAGAAGCGGAATACTACCAACGCCAAACTGTTCAGCACGCACATATTGTAGCATTTTATTGCTGTTTTTCATGCTGTTTGCAATGAGTAAGTTTGCGTTAGATCGCTGTAAAGGCATAAAAAAGGAACTCATCCCGATAAGGAAAAAAATCAATCCTAAAACAGTATGATGTAACTGAATTTTGTGTCTTTTCTTGGTGAAAAATAAAGCACTTCCAATAATGATCACTATACAAAGTAATACAACGATAATTCCAGTATTCAACGATGTTTCAAACGAATTTACAAGCCAAATATCCAACGAATTCGCCAACTTGATCAATCCTTGTACAATAAAGCTATAAATAATGACAAAAGCGGCACAGCCAAGCATAATGGCAATGCAAAACGTTTTAAATGTAAGTCCAAATTTTTTATGTGCAATCATTACTGAAAACGGAATAACAATTGCAATGGTAATCAAGTGAACGCCTGTGGCAATTCCCAATAAAAAAGCTATAAAAAGCGCATATTTTATTTCTTTTTTCTTATCATTTGTCTGTTCCCACAATAGCATCAAATAGATCATTGCAGCCATCAAAGCAAACGACAACGTATATACTTCTGCTTCGGTAGCAGCTGTCCAAAAACTATCAGAAAAAGCAAGTGTCAACGCTGCAACAATTCCTGAAACTAGCGGAATTGTAGCTGTAATTGTACGTGAATCAACAGAAACTACTCGTGTTGCAATATTTAAAGTGATTCTAAATAAGAGTGTGCAAGTGAGCGCACCAAAAAAGGCAGAAATTAAGTTGCTTACCAAAGCTGCCATGCTTGCAGGGAAAAATGACAGCACAACTTTACAAAGAATTGTGTAAAAAGGCGCACCTGGTGGATGTGACGCTTGTAACGTATAATTACTAGCAATAAATTCAGGACTATCCCAGAAGGCAATGGTGTTAGGGGCAGAAATAGTGTATGCTAAAAATATACAAATAAATAGTATCCAACTACTAATTTTTTCAGCTTTTGGCATGAATGGTTTGGTTAATTTTTCTCTGCAATATAATAGAATTATTAAATCTAAAAACAACCGTTTATAAATAAAAGTCTACGAATTATACAATTTTTTAAAAAACAGGTATATTCTCGGGTATTTCTTAAAGGACAGTTAATTATATTTGGTGTATATGTTAAAATTATATTTTTTATATTTGACATAACCATATAAAGTAAACTAACAACAATTCTATTATGAGAAAACAATTACCCCTTGTGATTGTGTTCTTTCTGTGTGTATTGGGTATCACAGGAATGCAAGCACAAACACTCAACGAGACTATGGGTACTGGTTCCGGAGTAAGTATTTCATCTGGAGACTTCAACACATTTTATGGAGATAGTACAGGTAGTTTTATCACTTCCGGATCAAGAGTTACCCTTTTTGGATACAGCGCAGGACGAAGCGTCACTACAAGTGAGCTTGTTGCAATTGGATATCTAGCAGGATACTCTAACACTACTGGTTTCGATAACACATTTATCGGTTACGAAGCAGGACGTTTAACGATTACTGGAGGTGATAACACGTTCATTGGAGCGGAATCTGGAGAGAACAACACGACTGGTTATGACAACACATTCGTCGGTGAAGAATCTGGAGCAAACAACACCACTGGTTACGAAAATACATTCATCGGAGAAGATGCTGGTTTTAGTAACACCACTGGTTACAAACAGACCTTTGTTGGTAACGAAGTAGGTATTTCTTCTGATGTCGGTTACCGAAATACGGGTGTTGGTAGTGAATCTATGAGTGATGTAGATGACGGTCACCACAACACTGCCATTGGAGATTCTTCTGGTATTGATGTTGGAGATGGTATCTACAACACATTCTTAGGAGCTGCTTCTGGTGTGGCTACAGAATGGGCAGATTATAACACATTCATTGGAGCACAAGCAGGTTGGGATAACAACCGTACAAACAATACGGCAAATGCAAATCACAACACGTATGTAGGTTTCTCTACTGGTTTTACCAATCGTGAAGGACAATATAACGTTGGGATGGGATCGTTGGCAGATTTTGACAATACAAACAGATCGAATACGATGTTCTTTGGTTATGATATTACCGCAAGTAACAACAACGTAATGGGATTTGGTAACTATTCATTTATTGATGGACAATATTCAATCTCTTTGGGTATTGATCACGATATTCGTGGTGACTACTCTATTATGATGGGATATTTAGGAAATATGGGTACGCTAGCTGATTACTCAGTTGGTATTGGTGATCGTGTGAATGTAGCTGAAAATGATGCTGTAGGTATTGGACGTTCTGTTGATGTAGATAATCAATTTGCAATAGCAATCGGTTCCACAACAATAGCACAAAATGATGGAGCTATTGTCATGGGATATCAAGCTTCTTCTACAGATCCAAGTGCTCTTGATCCTACAAATAACATTGCTATTGGTAATGCAGCAAATGTACAAGGAACAAACGCGGTAGCTATTGGTAATGCTGCTACAGCAGTAAATGATAATACCATGGTGCTAGGTGGAAGTACAAATCCATTAAGTGTCGGTATTGGAACAGATACACCAAATGCAAATGCCTCCTTGGATTTAACAGGAGCAACGAAAGGTTTACACTTAAACCGTATGACAACTGCAGAACGTACTGCTTTTGGAACTTCATTAGCAGCTACAGATGAAGGTATGACTGTTTATGATACAGAAACAGATAATATTTATTATTGGGATGGAGATTCTTGGGAAACAAATATGAATACAGATGAACAAGTAATTTCTGTTGCTAGTGATGTATTAAGTATTACTGGAAGTGCTGGAACCGTAGATTTATCTCCTTATTTAGATAACACAGATGCACAAGCAATTTCTGTAGCTTCTGACATTTTAAGTATTACTGGCGATGCTGGAACCGTAGATTTAACTCCATATTTAGACAATACAGATGCACAAGCAATTTCTGTAGCTTCTGATATTTTAAGTATCACAGGAAGCGCAGGAACGGTAGACTTATCAGGGTATTTAGACAATACAGATGAGCAAGATTTATCGTTAATGGGAACTACCTTAAATATTTCTGGAGGAACAGGAGTTGATTTATCAGTGCTTCAAGATGGAACAGGAACGGATGCACAAGCAATTTCGGTTGCAGCGGATGTATTAAGCATTACTGGAAATGCTTCTACGGTAGATTTGTCTCCGTATTTAGATAATACAGATGAGCAAGATTTATCGTTAATGGGAACTACCTTAAATATCTCTGGAGGAACAGGTGTTGATTTAGCATCTTTACAAGACGGTACAGGAACGGATGCACAAGCAATTTCTGTAGCATCTAACATATTAAGTATTACAGGAAATGCTTCTACAGTTGATTTATCAGGATATTTAGATAACACAGATAGTCAAGATTTATCATTAATGGGAACTACCTTAAATATTTCTGGTGGAACTGGAGTTGATTTATCAACTTTAGCTGATGGAACAGGAACAGATGATCAAAACTTAACATCTGCAACTTTATCAGGAAATACGTTAACAGTAGCTATCGAAGGAGGAACTTCTGTAAATGTTGATTTATCTCCAATCTTAGGAGCGTTAGAAGCTGAAAACACAGCTCAACAAGCACAAATTGATGACTTACTTACAAGAGTATCAGCGATTGAAGTTTGTGCGTGTGACGGAACACTTTCTATAGTTCCTGCAAATAATGCTTCAAGAAGTGGTGCTATTTTATATCAAAACATTCCAAATCCATTTAACAATACATCTTCTATCCGTTACTTCATTCCACAAGAATTAACAGGTGATGCTGCTATTGTATTTGTGAATACAGCAGGACAAGTAATTTCTAATGTTGAATTATCACAAAAAGGAGATCAAGAATTAAACATCAATACAAATTCATTATCTTC
>CAZHSA010000091.1:0-11919 GCA_964535135.1 uncultured Kordia sp. | reverse complement strand
GTAAATGCCCATTTTCTTCAATAAAATCAGCCACTTCGTAAATGCTCATTAGTTCATAATCGTTGTCAAACACATAATCTGCCCAACCTGTACGGATGCGCACTTCCTCTGCAATAGTACCACCTTTTACATACATGCTGTACGCGCTTAGGTTTGTTGCACCTAGTGAGTTTATCAAGTTTTTAGTATTAATTCCGAGTTTGTCTGAAGAAAAATCACCGTAAATCAATGGTGTTACATTGTAATTATTATCAATATACAACTTATGGCTTCCCGTTTCATTTTTTCCTGAGCCCAGCCCAATAAACACATTGTCCGAACCTGTAGTATTCCAAATACCTGCGTCTTTTCCTATATACACATTTCGGCTTCCACTTGTGCTATTACGGCCTGCATAATATCCCATATATACATTGCTTACGCCAGTAGTATTCAATTCGCCCGCATACGAGCCTAAAAACGTATTTCTACTTCCTGTAGAATTGGCACCAGTATTACTTCCCATAAAGGTGTTTCGAATACCTGTAGTATTACTTTGTCCTGCAAAATAGCCAATAAAGGTATTTTCGTCTCCTGTAGTATTTTGTCCGGCAGAAACTCCAAAATTTGAATTATCTGTTCCGCCAGTTCCTGAGTTATTCCCCAAATTTGTATTCTGCGCTGTCGCGGGAATCATCATCAAAAATGATACAACTGCGAAACTTCGTGTAAGTATATTTAAAATTTTCATCTGTGTTTTTTTAATTTTTGTGAGACGTTTTTTTCGCAGCTTTCTTTGCAGCTAACTCCGCTTTAATCACTTGTAATTGCTTGTTAAGATCAATAATATAAAGCGTTAACTCTTCAATCTTTTCTTGTTGAATGCGCTTAATATCGCCCATTTCAATACCTGTTTTTTCTACCGCTTCCGCAGAAGGAACATTTGGCAAATGGCCGTTTTCTTCAATAAAAGCTTCTACTTGTGCAAGTGACAGCAGTTCATAGTTGGTATCAAACACATAATCGGCCCAACCTGTTGAAATACGAAACTCCTCTGTAGCCAATCCGCCTTTTACATACAAACTGTAATTACTTAAATTTACACCGCTCAATGAATTTGGTAAATTCTTCGTGTTAATTCCCAACTTATCAGCACTAAAATCGCCAAAAAGCAAAGGCGTTGTCAAATGATTGTTATCAATGATCAACTTGTCATTATTGGTATTTCCGAATCCTACTTGGTTTCCTACAGCATAACCAATCAATACATTTCCTTTGGTATTTCCTTGCGACCAACTTCCAGTCCTGTCGCCCACAAATACATTCTGATCAGCGTATCCAAGGGTATTGCATGAACTGCAATTTCCGATAAATACATTTCTACTTCCTTGTGATAACCAATTTCCGGTTTCGGCACCAAAAAATACATTTCTGCTACCAATCAATCCACTTTCAGCACCAATAGACGTATTGGTCGCTGCGTTTGACGAACTATTATTTCCAATTCTGTAACCCATAGCTACATTATTACTGCTGCTACTTGTCTGAATAGCATATCCAAAATAAGAGTTGTTTCCTCCAACAGCATACGTTTGTGTTCCAAAAGCAGTGGTAGTTTGCGCTGTCATGATCGAAGTGCTCAACATCAGCAAAAAGCAACACAGCAAATACGCGCTATTTTTTCTATATAAATATTTCATAATGTTTTAAAATTTTAATGGTTGTCACTAGTTTTTAATCAATTTTCGTGTGAATGATTTTCCGCCTTTCGCTTCGTATATCTTTACAACATAAATTCCTTTAGCTAACGAAGAAACATCGAGCGAAATGCTAGCAGCATTCTTTTGGTCAAATTCTCTAGAAAGCAATCTTGTTGAAGTGTTGATTGCATACACTTCCACGCGAACATTGGAGTTCCAAGTCTTCTCTTTCAATGAAATATTCACAAAACCTTTTGTCGGATTTGGATACAGCTCAAACTGTGTATCTTCTGTTGTAAATGATCGTGCTTCGAATAAGGCTTCTTCCTCTCCAATTACTGGAACGGATAAAAATAAAGTTCCTCCATTTTCCACAGTAAAACCATCTTTCAAGGTGGTTCCTGCGGCGAAGTAATTTCCTGTTCCACCAGCAAAAATAGTGTTCACGGCAATCAAGCTTCCAATAGTTGCTGCCGTATCTACTTCATCGGCATACACATCATTTTGGATATACAAATCGTACTCAACAGGATTAAACTGTGCTTGGCAGTCGTAAGTGCTCAAAAAGTACACGCTTACGGTTGCTATAAAATATAGAATGTTTTTCATGGTCTTAGTTGTTAGTTTCTAGTTCTTTAGTAATGGTGTCAATCTCTTTCTGAATCTGAATAACATACAGCATGATTTCTTCAATCTTTTCCTGTTGTCTCTTTGTTATATCGCCCAATTCAATACCTTCTACGGCAACCGCTTCCGCAGATGGGATATTTGGCAAGTGTCCGTTTTTCTCAATAAAATTCGCTACTTCCTCAATAGGCATCAACGCGTACTCTTTCTCAAATACATAATCTGCCCAACCTGGTTGAACATGTATTTCTTCGGTTAAAATTCCGCCTTTTACATACAAGCTATACGTTGATAAATTGGCATTTCCCAACTGATCGATCAAATTATTAGTGTTAATTCCGATCTTCTTGGTGGCAAAATCTCCATAAATCAAAGGTGTGCTTGTGGTGCTATTGTCGATGTATAATTTATCGCTGCCTGTTTCATTCGCGCCAGCGTAATACCCAATAAAAACATTTCTAGCGCCGTCATTATTAGAACCAGCGCCATCGCCAAGCATTACATTGTTAGATTGTTTATTAGCATACCCAGAAGCAAATCCTGCAAAAAGATTATCACTTCCAGAAATATTTCGAAATCCTGCGGTAGCACCCAAAAAGCTATTTCTGGAGCCGCCTTGTAAAAAATAGGCGGTAAAGGCTCCTGCGGAAACATTAAAATCTCCAAAAGCCGATCGTGCTACTCTATTTCCTATGTAGGTATTGTCATTTCCAGGAGTTCCCTGATAACTTCCGGCAAAATAGCCAAAATTGGAGTTTCGATCTCCGTTTTGTCCAGCACCTTGTCCGTAAAAAGTCGTGTCGGTTTGTGCAAGCAAAAAGGCTGTTGAAAGTAAATACAAGCAACAGCCAATTGCCAATAATGATGTTTTTTTCATGAAGTAAAGTTTAAATTAGTGTTTATACGATTCTTTTCAATCGTTTTAAAAAATGATAATGATACTTTTTATAGAAGCTGTAGCAGTTTCTGTGGGTACGTTTCGGTCATAATGTACTTGTGTTTTAAAATTTGTAATCTCTCAAAGTTGTTGATAAATAGGGCGATAACAAACAAAAGCTGTTGATGGTTTATGAAAACACAACAAGTTGACCTACAAACAGACCGTTTTTTAAAAAAGCGATCTAAAAAATAGATTGGAAAAGAAGCAGGATTAAATTTTTTCCTTTAGTCTCAGACTTTTAAATTTGCAAATTCATATTGCTAGGAATCAAAAATCTGGCAATAAAATAATTCACGATGAGCAAAAGCAACCAAGAACGTAAAAGGAGAGAAGCATTAATATATCATGCCAAACCGCAACCGGGAAAAATCAAAGTAGTTCCTACGAAAAGATATTCCACACAGCGCGATTTGTCTTTAGCGTATTCTCCTGGTGTTGCTGAACCTTGTTTAGAAATTAAGAAAGACAAAAAAAATGTTTACAAATACACAACCAAAGGAAATCTAGTCGCTGTAATTTCTAATGGAACGGCTGTATTAGGTTTAGGTGATATTGGTCCAGAAGCCTCCAAACCTGTCATGGAAGGAAAAGGCTTGCTCTTTAAAATCTTTGCTGATATTGATGTATTTGATATAGAAGTTGACACAAAAAATGTAGACGAGTTTATTGAAACTGTCAAAAATATTGCGCCAACCTTTGGAGGAATCAATTTAGAAGACATTGCAGCACCAGAAGCGTTTGAAATTGAACGCAGATTGATTGAAGAATTGGACATTCCTGTAATGCACGACGATCAGCATGGAACGGCAATCATCTCTTCCGCAGCTTTGATCAATGCGTTGGAATTGGCAGAAAAAAACATTGGAGAGGTGCGTATTGTGGTTTCGGGTGCAGGTTCGGCAGCCATTTCGTGTATGAATTTATATGTAGCGCTTGGCGCGAAATTGGAAAACATCGCCATGTTTGATGTAGATGGTTTATTGCATAAAGGACGTACCGATTTATCGCCGATGCAAGCACGCTTCCGAACCGACAAACATTACGACTCACTAGCAGATGCAATGAAAGGTGCAGATGTATTTTTAGGACTTTCTGTCGGAAATATTGTGTCGCAAGATATGTTGCGTTCTATGGCGCACGATCCTATTGTATTTGCGATGGCAAATCCGACACCTGAAATTTCCTATGAAGAAGCCATTGCTTCGCGTGAAGATATCATCATGGCTACAGGTCGATCTGATCATCCGAATCAGGTAAACAATGTGCTTGGTTTTCCATTCATATTTCGTGGCGCGTTAGATGTACGTGCAACAAAAATTAATGAAGCTATGAAAATGGCAGCAGTTCAAGCCATTGCAGCATTGGCAAAAGAACCTGTTCCAGAGCAAGTAAACATCGCATACGCAGAAACAAAACTGACGTTTGGAAAAGAATACATCATTCCAAAACCTTTTGATCCACGACTCATTGCTAAAATTCCACCAGCCATTGCCAAAGCCGCGATGGATTCAGGAGTTGCCACAGAACCTATTGAAGATTGGGCGCGCTATGAAGACGAACTATTACACAGATTGGGTGCGGACAATAAAATCATTCGACTATTACACAAAAGAGCACGAAGCAACAGAAAACGTATTGTATTTGCAGAAGCAGATCATTTAGACGTTCTCAAAGCAGCACAATATGTATATGACGAACGTATTGCCATTCCGATACTTTTAGGAAATGAAAAACGAATTCACGAACTCAGAGACGAACTCGAATTTGATGGTGATGTAGAAATCATTGATCCAAAAAGTGATGAGCAAAGAGAGCGAAGACTCAAGTTTGCAGAAATCTACTGGGAAACTAGAAAGCGCAAAGGTGTAACTAAGATTGACGCCAAAAAGAAAATGCGCGAGCGCAACTACTTTGCTGCAATGTTAGTCAATGATGGCTATGCTGACGGATTGATCTCAGGATATTCTAGAAGTTATCCAACCGTTGTAAAACCAATGTTAGAATTGATCGGAACGGCAAAAGGTGTGCGCAAAGCAGCAACGACCAACTTAATGATTACTGAACGTGGCCCTATATTTTTATCAGACACATCTATCAATATTGATCCATCAGCGCGCGATTTGGCAAAAATTGTTCAAATGACGGCGCTCACGGTAAAAATGTTCGGATTAGAGCCAAACATTGCAATGTTGTCATATTCTAACTTTGGATCTTCAGAACATGAAAACGCCAAAAAAGTAAGTGAAGCAGTAGATTATTTACACAGATATTATCCAAACATCAATGTAGATGGTGCTTTACAATCAGATTTTGCGCTAAATCGAGAAATGATTTCGGAAAAATTCCCATTCTCTAAACTTGCAGGAAAAGAAGTCAATACGCTTGTCTTTCCAAACCTTGATTCCGCCAATATTACCTATAAGTTGATGAAAGAATTGAACAAAGCAGATTCTATTGGCCCTATCATGCTTGGAATGAAAAAGCCAGTTCACATTTTACAATTAGGGGCAAGTGTTGATGAAATGATCAATATGGCTGCAGTAGCGGCAGTTGATGCTCAAGAAAAAGAAAAGTGGCAACAGCGAAAAGAAGAGGAATAAATCAATATAAATCGCATTAGTATAGCTTGTTAGTATATTAAAGGTGTAAATCGTTAAATAAATGTGAATAAATTTATTACATTTGGGACTTTAACTAGCAGCAATTTATAAATGATTACTCACATACAGGGGAAGCTCGTAGAGAAAAATCCAACAGATGTAGTGATAGAATGCAATGGAGTCGGATACTTTATCAACATTTCTCTTACTACGTATGCGCAAATCCCTAATCAAGAACATGTAAAACTATTTACGCACCTTCACGTTCGAGAAGATGCACAAACGCTATATGGTTTTTTTCAAAAATCGGAACGCGCTGTGTTTCGTTTATTGATCTCTGTTTCTGGAATAGGAACAAGTACAGCACGCACCATGCTTTCATCTTTAACTTCCGAACAAATATGTGAAGCAATTGGTGGTGGCGATGTGGCAACCATTCAAGGCGTAAAAGGAATTGGTGCTAAAACTGCACAACGTGTAATCATCGAATTGAAGGATAAAATCTTAAAATTATACGATATGGACGAAGTTTCCATGTCTCAAAGCAATACAAACAAAGAAGAAACGTTATCTGCTTTGGAAGTATTAGGTTACACCCGAAAACAATCTGAAAAAGTACTCGATAAAATAATTAAAGAAATGCCAAACGGAAGCGTAGAAGAGATGATCAAGATGGCATTAAAAAACTTATAATTACTTTGAAAAAAATTACCAACCTAATAACAAATTACACCAAAAGTACGCTTGTCGTATTCATTTTGTTATTTAGCACCATACTTACGGCTCAAACACCGACTCAGCCACAAGATTCGACGCAAACTGGTTTTGCGATTGGGAAGATTCAATTAAAACAACCATCGAGCATTGTCTCAAAATATACCTATGATCCTAAAATAGATCGTTATATATATACCGAAACGGTGGGCAACTACGATATTCGGTATCCGTTAATCTTAACACCAAAACAGTATCGCGAATTGCTTTTAAAGGAAAGCATGAAAGGCTATTTTAAAGAAAAATTAGACGCGATGTCTGGTAAAAAAGATGGTTCGGAAGATGCACAGAAAAACTTATTGCCTAAATTTTATATCAACTCCAATTTCTTTGAAAGTATTTTTGGAGGAAATACCATTGAAGTAATTCCGCAAGGTTCGGTGGCAATTGATTTAGGTGTGCGATTTCAAAAAAATGACAATCCTGCATTATCGCCTAGAAACCGAAGTAACTTAAGCTTTGATTTTGATCAACGAATCAGTTTAAGTTTATTGGGTAAAGTTGGAGAGCGATTGCAAATCAATGCTAATTACGATACTGAATCAACGTTTGATTTCCAAAACCAGATCAAATTAGAATACACACCAACAGAAGATGATATTTTACAAAAAATTGAAGTTGGTAATGTGAGCATGCCACTAAATAGTTCGTTAATTACAGGAGCACAAAGTTTATTTGGTGTAAAAACAGAATTGCAATTTGGTAAAACGCGTATTACGGGAGTTTTCTCGGAACAACGCTCGCAAACAAGTTCCATCACGGCACAAGGAGGCGGAACTATTGAAGAATTTGCGCTTTTTGCATTAGATTATGATGAAGACCGTCACTTCTTCTTATCTCAATACTTTAGAGATAACTATGACACTTCTTTACAAGCATATCCGTTTATCAATACGCCTGTAGAAATTACACGTGTTGAGGTTTGGGTAACCAACCGATCTGCACAAACGCAAAATGTACGTAATATTGTAGGTTTACAAGATATAGGAGAAGCAGATCCTACAAAAACAAGAATCAACAACGGAACAGTACCAGCAGGATTCTTCAACGCAGCAAACCCAAATGCACTTCCTGACAATACCAACAACGATTACAACCCGTTAGCTATTGGTTCAGGTTCTGTGTTAAATGATCAAATTAGAGACATTGCCACCATTCAACAAGGTTTTGGCGTGCTTTCTACAAGTGCACAGCAAGGATTTGACTATGTATTTTTAGAAAATGCACGAAAGCTAAACGAAAACGAATATAAAATTCATACGAAATTAGGATACATTTCATTAAATCAACGTTTAAGTAATGACGAAGTATTAGCCGTCGCTTTTCAATATACCGCAAATGGACAAGTGTTTCAAGTTGGAGAATTTGCCAATGGTGGAATTGACGCAACGCAGGTAACCAACACAGATACCAATGGTGTTGCGACGGACATTCAAAACCAGAACTTAGTATTAAAACTCTTAAAAAGTGCTATCACGGAAGTAGATGATCCTATTTGGGATTTGATGATGAAAAATATCTATTCTACTGACGCATATCAATTAAGTCCAGACGATTTCCGTTTAAACATTTTATATACAGATCCTTCGCCAGTAAACTATATTACTGCGGCAGATGGTGCGCCACCACTACCAGAAGATGTAGCGGATGAAATTTTATTGAAAGTCTTCAACTTAGACCGATTGGATATTTACGAAAATCCACAAGCTGGTGGAGATGGATTTTTTGATTATTTATCAGGAATTACGGTCGATCAAGAGTTTGGACGGATCATCTTTACAACGGTAGAACCTTTTGGAGAATTCTTATTTGAAAAACTTCGAAACTCACCTACTGAAGATTATGATAACCCAATTGGTTATAACGGCAATCAGTCTTTATATGTATATAGAGCGATGTATGAAGAAACCAAAGCAGGTGCGCTAGATGATGCTGAGTTAAACAAATTCCAATTAAAAGGACGTTACAAATCGCAAGGTGGCGACGGAATTCCGTTAGGAGCATTTAACGTACCTAGAGGTTCTGTAGTGGTAACTGCTGGTGGACGTGTGTTACAAGAAGGAATTGACTATACCGTAAACTATCAAGCTGGACGTGTTCAAATTTTGGATGAAGCTTTAAAAGCATCCAACACACCAATTAATGTTTCTGTAGAAAACAATGCGTTATTCGGTCAGCAAAACAAGCGATTTACAGGAATTAATATAGAGCATCAATTCAATGAAAATTTCTTAATTGGAGCTACGTATTTAAACTTAAACGAACGCCCAATTACGCAAAAAGCAAACTACGGTCAAGAACCTGTAAATAACTCCATCTTCGGGTTCAACGGGAACTATTCTACGGAAGTGCCATTCTTAACACGTTTAGTAAACAAACTTCCAAACATTGATACAGATGTGCCTTCAAACGTTTCGATTCGTGGAGAATTTGCATACTTATTGCCAGGAAGTCCAAAAAATGCCGATTTTGAAGGTGAAGCTACGGCGTATGTTGACGATTTTGAAGGAGCACAAGCATTAATTGACATTAAATCGCCCTTAGGTTGGTTCTTAGCAAGTACACCAGGAACACCAGGAAATACCTTAGGTGACAACTTGGGAGGACAATTTGGAAACGATGATTTACAATACGGATTTAATAGAGCGAAACTAGCTTGGTATAGTATTGATCCAATATTCTACGGAAACCAAGCGCCAGGAGAAATTAATGACAACGATGTGTCTAGAAGTGAAACACGTAGAATATTTGTAGAAGAAATATTTCCACAAACAGATATTGCTCGTGGACAAACAACTGTTCAAAATACCTTAGATTTAACGTATTATCCAAGCGAAAGAGGGCCTTACAACAACAATCCTACATTTGCTGGACAAGCACCACAAAATAACTGGGCAGGAATTATGCGTCCGGTTACCACAACGAATTTTGAACAAGCCAATGTAGAATATATTCAGTTTTGGTTATTAGATCCTTATTTTTCAGATAGTAATACGACAAGTACTGGTGGAGAATTAGTATTAAATATTGGTAATATTTCGGAAGATATTTTAAAAGATGGACGAAAGCAGTACGAAAATGGATTGCCAGAAGCAGATGCCGTAAGTGCACTTGTGACTGAAACTGCCTGGGGAAAAGTACCGCAAACGCAATCGTTAGTATATGCCTTTGATTCTGATGATACCAACCGACAAGTTCAAGATATTGGATTGGATGGTTTAAATGATACTGAAGAAGCGTTAAAATATACAAACTACGCCTCAGAACTTGATCCGGCGGCAGATAACTATCAATACTTCTTAAACGCAAGTGGAGACATTTTACAGCGTTATAAAAACTACAACGGAACACAAGGAAACTCGCCAATTGCTGTGTCGGATACCAATAGAGGATCTACCACAGTGCCAGATGTAGAAGATATCAACCGAGATCAAACGATGAACACGATTGATAATTACTTCCAATTCCGAATTCCGATCAATCCAAATATTGGAACAGCAACAAGCTATATTACCGATGAACGTTTTGAAACGACTGATTTGCCAAATCAACAACAAATCAGTTCTCGTTGGATTCAATTTAAAATTCCAATCACAGATTTCTACAAGCAAGATACAGACGATAGAATTTCTTTAGATGACTTAAGAGCCATTCGTTTTATTCGTATGTACATGACAGGATTTACCGAACAAACAACATTGCGTTTTGGTACACTTGATTTGATTCGTGGCGATTGGAGACGTTATAATTTATCATTACAAGAAAACGGTGACGATCCGCTAGATGATACAACGCAATTTGATGTGAACATTGTAAACATTGAAGAAAACGCAGACAAATTACCAATTGGATATGTAATTCCACCAGGCGTTGTGCGTGAACAATTAAACAATAACAACACCGTAATTCGTCAAAATGAACAATCGCTTGGAATGGTACTTTGCGATTTAGAACCTGGAGATTCGCGTGGTGTATTTAAAAATATTGACATTGATTTACGACAATATAAAAACTTAAAAATGTTTGTGCATGCTGAATCACTCTTTCAGCAAACACAACAATTAGCCGATCAACAAGCAGTTGCGTTTTTACGATTTGGTAATGACTTTACACAAAACTATTACCAAGTAGAAATTCCGCTAAATGTAACCTTGCCAGATGAATCCTTACCGGAAGATGTGTGGAGAAATGAATTTGACATTCCGCTGGCACTTTTAACGCGAATTAAAGCGGCAAACTTTAACAATGCAAGTGGTGCTTCTGAAGTTGCGTATTACAATGAAAGTGCGGAAGAAATCATTAACCAATTTGAACCGTATGGAACCGATGAACGCATGCGTATTGCCATCATTGGTAATCCGACAATTGGGCGCGTACGTTCGTTAATGGTGGGTATCAAAAACTCCACGGCAACCGGATTGGACGCTACAGAAACACCTGTTGGTGGAATTCCAATTTGTGGTGAATTTTGGTTTAACGAATTGCGTTTGGCAGAATTGGAAAATCGCGGCGGTTGGGCAGCAGTTGGTTCGTTAGATGCCAATTTAGCTGATTTTGCTACCATTTCTGCAACAGGAAGAATCAGTACGGTTGGATTTGGAAATATAGAACAAGCTCCAAACGATCGAAGCAGAGAAGATATCAAACAATACGACGTTGTAACCAATGTAAGTTTAGGACAACTATTACCAAAAAAGTGGGGAATAAAAATTCCGTTTAATTATAGTGTCGGAGAAGAAATAATTACGCCTGAATTTGATCCATTCTATCAAGATATTCGTCTAGAAGACCGATTGAATTTGGCAGAAACTGAAGCTGAAAGAGATAGAATAGAAGAAGAAGCGATCAGTTATACCAAACGAAAAAGTATCAACTTTATCGGAGTTCGTAAAGAACGTGGTGCCGAGCAAAAAGCGCGTTTCTATGATGTAGAAAACCTAACACTTTCATACTCATACAACGAAACCGAACATCACGATTATGAAATTAAATCCTTGCGCGATCAAAATGTACGAGCAGGATTGGATTATAACTTTAACTTTCAACCAAAATCTATTGAACCTTTCAAGAAAAACGATTCCCTGTTTACAGGAAAATATTGGAAATGGCTGAAAGACTTCAACTTTAATCCATTGCCAACAAGTATTTCGTTAAACTCGAATATTACGAGAAGTTTCAATGATCAAATTTATAGAGATCCATTATTGCCAGATGCAAGTGTTGACAACTTGCCACGATTGCAACAGCGTAATTTCTTATTTGATTGGTCGTATGCGATTAATTACAATTTAACGAATTC
>CAZHSA010000090.1:0-11927 GCA_964535135.1 uncultured Kordia sp. | reverse complement strand
TAATTTAGATTCGGTAATATAACCTTATTAACAACATGAATTACACCATTCACTGTCTGAACATCAGTGACGAAGTGTCACCGGCTCAATTGTATAAGTCTGTATAATTTTTATTGTGTGTAGCTATTGTACAGACTTCTTAATTTCAATTTTGGTTTTACCAACTATCTATTATAATTGTGGTAAAATTACTTTGTTGATTACGTGGATTACTCCATTTGCAGCTTGGACATCAGTAACAATAATGTCACCCATTCTTCCATTAAGGTCTGTAAATGTTGCTCCTCCCATTGTGTTGATTGTAAAATCAGCACCTAGAGTGTTATCAACTGTCATTCCGTCCATCAAGCTAGTTGATAGTACGTTCGCACCTGCTATAACATGTGTATTTAATGTTGCTTCTAGCGTTGCAGTTGCAATGTCTCCTAATCCGCCTACACCTAATTCTGCAATTAAATCAACAAACGCTTGGTCTGTTGGTGCGAATACTGTAAATGGAGCTGGAGAACCTGTAGTACTTAATGTTGCTACATAAGTAAATGTACTCTCTCTTGTTAACGCTGCCACTAAGTTTGTAAATGTAGCATCTGCTGTTGCAAATGTTACTACTGTAGGCAATCCAATTACTGAATTTACAGCGTGAATTACTCCGTTATCAACATCTACGTTTGCAGTAGTTACTGTTGATACACCATTCAATACAACACCATCGGCTGTATTTACATACATGCTTAGGTTGTTAGTTGAAGTAGCTTCTTGAGCTAAGGTTTTAATGTACCCTGTAGTTAAATCTCCTGAAGTATTAATGCCATTCACCACATGATTTAATAATACTTGAGTTAATACGTCTACTGGTACTGCTTCTAGGTTTGCAAAACCGTTGGCTTGCAAGAAAGCATCAAATGCTGCGTTGTTAGGAGCAAATACTGTGTAATCAGTAGTTCCTGCTAATACGTTTGTTAAACCTGCTCTGTCTAATGCAGCTCCTAAAGAACTGTAATCAGCGTTTGCAGCTACGAAATCTGCGATTGTGTTAGTCGCTGGCGTCGGAGTTACCGTGGTATTGTCATCATCACTACATGATGTGAGCGTGAATACCGCCATAACAAAAGCCATAAGGATAAATGTTGTTTTCTTTTTCATAACAATTTTTATTGCTTTTTGTGATTAATTGTTTTTAACGATCGATACAAAGATAAATAAAATGTTTAATCATTTTTAATAAAAGTTAAACAAAAATTGTTAATTGTTTGTTAAAACCCTTAAAAGTTTAAACACAATTCCCCTTTTCTCTAGTTTTCAATTCCGTGTTTATACGTCGCAAGACAACGTTCACGGGCATATTTGTGCTCTACCATTGGTTCAGGATATGAAAACTCCTGATAATCTGGAACCCACTTTTTAATATATATATGGTCCTTATCAAACTTTTTTATTTGTGTTGTAGGATTGAAAATTCGGAAATATGGAGAAGCATCGCATCCTGTTCCTGCAACCCATTGCCAATTTCCAACATTTTGCGCTAAGTCAAAATCAAGTAATTTTTTCGCAAAATACGCTTCGCCCCATTTCCAATCAATTAACAAATGTTTGCATAAAAAGCTTCCTGTTAGCATGCGAACTCTGTTGTGCATGTAGCCTGACTCGTTGAGTTCGCGCATGCCAGCATCTACTAGTGGATATCCTGTTTTGCCTTCGCACCATGCTTTAAATTCTTCTTCGTTGTTTCGCCATTGAATACCATCGTATTTTGATCTGAAGTTGTTTGTAACAGATTTTGGAAAGTGCCAAAGTATTTGCATGAAGAATTCTCTCCATACAAGCTCTTTTAAGAAGATATTGTTTTCAGATTCGAGCCCATTTTGCACACAACGACGTACGCTGATAGTTCCAAAACGTAAATGTGGACTTAAACTTGAAGTTCCTTCTATTGCAGGATAATTGCGTGTATCTTCGTAGTTATCAATTCTGTTTTCTGTAATGGTATACGGTTTCACTTTGATGTTAGATTCTTTGAAACCTATGGCTTCCAGTGAAGGAAACACAAAAGATTCTTTCGCGTAGTTTTCATAGTGAGATTCACAATCTACACTTGTATAGTCTTCTTTTTTAAGCGTAGAAAGCCACTTTCTGGAATACGGCGTATACACTACATACGGATCGCCATCATCTTTTACAATATCGTCTTTTTCAAAAATCACCTGATCTTTAAAGGTTTTAAAAGTTACGTTAGCATCTTTCAACACGTTGGCAATTTCTTGATCTCTTTGCGTTGCATACGGTTCGTAATCGCGATTTGTATACACTGCAGTTATCGGAAACGAATTTAGAAGCTCTTTGATGACTTCTAAAGGTTTTCCGTGCTTTACTGCGATGGAAGCATTTTGTTCATTAAGTGTCGTGTTAATTTTTTCTAATTCTTGATGAATAAACGTCACACGCGCATCATCCTCGGGTAATTTATCAAGAATGTCACTATCAAAGATGAATAGCGGAATTACTTTATATCCAGAAGTTAATGCGTTGTACAATCCAATGTTGTCTGTGATTCGTAGATCTCTTCGATGCCAAAAAAGTACGTACTTATCCTTCATAAGTTCCAAATAGTTCAGTTAGTTTTTGTGTTCGGTATTCAAATATCTCTTTAAGTTTTGGTTTTACAATGATGGGATGTACCAATCTTCCCAAAAAACCAAGCGGAATTTTATAATCTATAATATCTTCCATTTCTACGCCGCCAGGAATTTCCTTGATAAAATGCTTATGATGCCACATTGTATACGGACCAAAACGCTGTTCATCCACAAAATAGTGTTGATGTTTTACGTGTGTAATCTCTGTTACCCAATGTGTTTTTATATTGAAAACAGGCGTCACTAAGTATTGAATAATCTGGCCAGGATACATAGGACCTACTTCTTCCGTTAAGATTTCAAAGCCCATATAATCTGGCGTGATGATTTTTAAATTTTTTGGATTCGACAAAAAATCCCATGCCTCTTCAAGAGATATGGGAAAGTTTTGTTTGCTGTGTAACCTGTACACAATTCCTTTGGTACTAAATTTTTGCATAAAATTTAATTAGTAAATAAAATATAGCCGTTCAAAGAGTTGGCGACTATGAGCCATATAAAGTAGGGTAGTATAAATATCGTGTATGTTTGTATTTGTGGTTTGTATTTGAATGTCATCAGCGCGATCAATCCAAATAGTAAGATTAGATTGATCATTCCTAATACAATATGATGCTGATTGAAGAACACAAAATTCCAACTTACATTCAATACAAATTGTATCACAAATAGCAGTATGATGGTGTTTTTGTCTTTCGCTTCAGTAAGTTTTGCCATAAAAATAGAAAAACAAATCATCACTGTTGTCCAAGCAAAGCCAAATACCCAGCCTGGCGGTGTCCAAGGCGCTTTTTCCAAATTTGCATACCAAGTAGTTCTAGGACCATCGTTCATTAAGTAAGCACCTAATCCTAGTGCGCCGAAATTAATGAGTAGGAATAGAATTAACCGAACATAAAATTTCATACATTATAATTTAACGCTCACAATTCCACAATCCATTGTAAAGATTTGACCTGATGTAGAGCGTGCTTTGTCAGAAATTAAAAAGTCAGCCATATCTGCAACTTCTTGTGGTTGCAAGAATTTTTTTAGTGGATGACGTTCTGTAATGTTTTCAATCATTTTGTCATTTCGCAACAACTTACTCGCCAAATCGGTATTGGTAATTGTTGGCGCAATCGCATTGACGCGAATGGTTGGAGCAAACTCAGCCGCCAATGTTTTTACCAAACCTTCAACAGCCGATTTTGCTGCTGCAATGCTCGCATGAAAAGGCATTCCTAAGTGTGTTGCCACGGTACTGAATAGTAAAATATTAGGATTTGAGCCTTTCTTTAAAGCAGGTAAGTATTTTTGTATTGCTTTTACCGCACCAATGACGTTGATGTCATAGTCGTGCTTAAAATCCTCTATTTTTAATCGGGCTATTGGTTTCAAATTGATGCTTCCCGGGCAATAAATTAAAGTATCTATTGCCGCTAGTTCGGGAAGTTCATCTTCAAGGATATTACAACTATAATGCGTTAAGTTATTGGATGTGATTTCAGGAGCATTTCGGCTAATGTTGATTACATTATTGTGTGCTAATTGTGAAGATACAATAGCAGCACCAATGCCTCTACTTCCTCCAATTACTAGAATATTTTTCATCTATTTAAGATAGGTTGATGGAATTTATATTTATCATAATGCGTTGCAATGCCAATAGTACTAACCATCAGCATTGCTTCACATTCATTTGGGTGAGAGTGTTTATTTTAAACGTTTTTCGTATTTTCTCTTAAGAACAGTTAAACGCTTCATGATTTCCATAATTGCAGGATCTTTTTTCTGCTTATAAATCTCATTCAATCCTAAGATTAAACGTTTAGCTTCTCGTGTTGCAGTAATTTTGTCACTTCTTGATCTGAACTTCGTATTTTCAAAGTTCGATACTTCTGAAAAAATTGTAGTTGCCATAATTTAATTGTTTATAAAATTTTGTAATTCAAGGATTTTTTCTGGTGAGTTGAAAGCTCCACCATAATATGATGTAATTGTGGTTGATGAGTCATCTTTAACTCCTCGTGATGAAACACATAAGTGCTTAGCATCTATAATTACAGCTACGTCTTCAGTTTGTAATATTTCGCATAATTCTGTAGCAATCTGGTTGGTCAGACGTTCCTGAACTTGAGGTCGCTTTGCATAATATTGAACAATTCTGTTAAGTTTCGATAATCCAATTACTTTTCCAGAGGAAATATACGCAACATGCGCTTTTCCCATGATTGGAACAAAATGATGTTCGCAGTTAGAGTAAAATTGGATGTTTTTCTCAATGAGCATCTGGTTGTATTGATATTTATTATCAAACAATGCTATTTTGGGTTTGTTCTTTGGATTCAACCCCGAGAAAATTTCTTCTATGTACATTTTAGCAACTCTTTTAGGAGTTCCTTTAAGTGAGTCGTCAGTTAAGTCTAATCCTAACGTTTCCATAATTTCTGAGAAGTGATACGCAATTTTTTGTTTTTTCTCTTCATCAGCCATATCGAAAGCATCTGCACGCATAGGAGTTTCCATACCAGTAAGTAGGTGTTCATCCCCAATTTCTTCATGATCAAATCCATTTAAAGAAAGAGATCCATGTAATTGGTTTAAAACGTCAGCAGTTTTCATATATATTGAAATGTTTAATTTATTTTGAATAAAATTAAACAAAAAATGTGAAAGAAAAAAGTTTTGTTTAGTATTTTTAACAAAAAATTAAACAAAAAAGAAGAGACGCTTATCTTTTAGAAATTTTGTTATTGTTGATGGCGCGTTGACGCGAACATTTAAAACGTCCGTCTGTAAAGTCACGCTTTTTTTCATGTTTGGTTTTACGACCTTGTACGCGCTTTCTCCACATCTTAAAACTCGATTCTTTCATGTGGGTTCGCATCAAATCAATAACTTCTTGCTCTTTGAGCCCAAATTGAAACTTAATGGCATCAAACGTGGTTCTGTCTTCCCACGCCATTTCAATAATTCGGTCAATTTGTCTTGGGTTTAACTCTTGTTTCATCCTTCGTAGTAATCTGTAGTGTTTAAGACTTCGTTTTTCTGTAAGGTCATTTTTTCGATAAATGCCTTGTTTTCTTTGTAGAGCTTGTTTTTCTCAAATTGCACAAATTTTCCATCTGCATGAATGCTAAAGAACGATGAGGTGTATATATGCAACTTATAATAGGGAATTACCCAAGAAAAACTGTTAAGCTTTTTATGAATGTGTATCAAAATGCCTTTCGGACGCAATTCGATGCTGCCGTAATTGAGGTCGTCCACTTTATTTATGTATTGTTTTAGGTTGGGACTTACGTCATGAATAATCATTCGTTTGGAGCCAATACCGCGTAACTTGATGCGTTTCATCAGTGGAAATGCTTCTCCCAAATGCGAATCAATTACTCTTGCAGCTTCTTTATCTGTGTAGGTTGTATTGATGATCATTATGAACTTTTTTTACGATTTGATAATGTGTGCTTTTTTAAGATTCTAAAGTTTTCTTCAATCACTGTGTTTTCATCTTTCATGTTCCATAAAATATCACTTGCGTATTTTCGTGTTTCTTGAAGGTTTACAATAGGTTTTGGATAATTTTTTCCGACGAAAAAATTCGCCATTTGCTGTTCCATCGGTGTCATGCGAGATGGTTCGTGTACAAATGCAATGTCTAATGCTGCCAACTCTGGAACCCATTGTTTGATAAAAGTACCTTCAGAATCGTGTGCTATTCCGTTTTTGGTTGGGTTGTACATACGCAACATATTGATGCCCGTTTCTCCAGCTTGCATTTGTATTTGCGGAAAGTGAATGCCTGGCTCAAAATCTAAAAAATATTGCGATAATATCATCGCTGCTTTTTGCCAAGGTTGCCATAAATTGTGTGTAAAGAATGATACAATTAAGGCACGCATTCTAAAGTTTAAATATCCAGTTTCTTTTAAACAGCGCATGCAAGCATCTACCAAAGGATAGCCTGTCATTCCGTTTTTCCACGCTTCAATATACCGTTCAGAAACTTGTTTTTTAAGCTTTCGATATCCTTTGTTCAAGCTTACAAACTCCATTTCGTCTTCCATTTCAAATTTTTGGATAAAATGTGCTTGCCAGCGTAAACGCGAACCAAACGATTCCATTTGTTTCCTGTGAATATTTTGTTCAATGCAACGTGTCGTTTCTTGCAATACTTGTCGCACTGATACATTTCCCCATGCTAAATAGGGAGACAAGCGACTGCAACTGCGGCGCGATAATAATGGTTTTGAAATGTATGCATTGTAATTTTTCCCACGATCTTGAAAAAACGTATTCATGTATTTGAGCCCAATTGTGGTGCCTCCTTTTTGGAAAGGCGAATCAGGATTGGTTTTCAAATCAGGCAACTGAAAAAAAGAAGCCAAATGTGCGACTTCTTCTTTCGTAAATAATTGTCCTTTTTTTGGGCGAAAGGGCAGGAGTGGTTTATTCATAAAATCTTCCCACAATTCTATCCAATTGCTACGATCTTGCAAACCTCTAAACACGCCGTTATTCACATTTTCTTGCCACTTGATCATGTTGTTCAATAAAAAACGTTTTAAGTTTTTATCACGATCATAGGTCACTCTAATGCCGGTTTCTTGATGCGAATACAGGTGAGAAACTTTATAGGTTTCCTGAATGATCTGCAGTGTTCTATTAATATTTGATCGTACAATTAATACCTCACTATTAAAAGCAATCAAAGAATTATTTAAGTCGATTAATGATTCTTTAATAAAGTTCCAGTGACGTTCACTGTAGTGCGGATCATTCAGGAGAATATCTTCAAAAACAAAGATCAACAACGTTTTTCGTCCCGAAGAAAGTGCATTGTATATGGCTTCATTGTCTTGAAGTCTCAAATCGCGCTTAAATAGGACGACGTTAATTTCTGTTTTGTCTTGTGTATTCATGTATGTTTTACTCTTTTTTTACGAGTTTGTTAATCATTCCGTTAAAAATAAAACCGTGAAACGGCAATACTGCGTACCAATACATGCGTCCCCAAATGCCTTTTGGTCTAAAGGTGGCGCGCTGTAATAAATGATCTTTTTCTATTTTAAATTCTAGCCAAGCTTCTCCTGGCAAGCGCATTTCTGCGAATAAAAGCAATCGTTTTTCTTCTTTGTCGGCATATAAAACTCTCCAAAAATCAAGCGGATCACCTGCGTTGAGTGTGGTTTGATCTCTTCGTCCGCGACGCAAACCAATTCCACCAAAAGCTTTGTCCAAATACCCGCGTATTTTCCACAAAAATGTGGCATAATACCAACCATTTGTACCGCCAATTGCCCAAATTTTATCTAACGTGTTTTCCTCATTTACGATTTTTCTCTTTTTGATGTCTTTGAAACAACCATATTCTGGCACTTTGATGTAGCGTGAAATTTTTTCGCGAAAGCGCCCACTGATGAGTGAATCTTTCCAGCTAGAAATCACACTGTTTTGTTCAATTTTGATAAATGCTTTTTGTACGGCTTCTTTATAACTCATTGGCTGAATGTCCAGAATTTCATTGATGTCGCTCGGTTTCCCAATGACTTCCACTTTCATGCTATCCACTAAATTCTTTGCAAGTTTATACGATGTCGTCGTGATGAAATACAACCAATAGGAAGAAAGCTTTGGTGTCATCACAGGAACCGAAATGATAGTACGTTTCAGTTTTCGAACTTCTGCAAACTGCAACATCATGTCTTTGTACGTTAGTGTGTTTGGACCAAAAATGTCATACGATTGACGGTATACTTTTTCATTCCCAATTGCTTTTGTCAAATATTCCAATACATTACGGATGCCAATTGGTTGCGATTTTGTGTTAATCCACTTTGGCGCTACCATGATGGGCAATTTTTCAGTGAGATCGCGGATAATTTCAAATGAAGCACTGCCGCTTCCCACAATAATGCCAGCACGAAAAGTTGTCAATGCATATACATCCGATTGTAGCTTAATTTCAACATTCTTGCGCGATTGTAGATGTTTGGACAATTGTTGATCATTCACAATGCCGCTTAAGTAAATAACTTGTTGCGTGTTGGTTTGTTCAATACATTTTTTAAAATTCACGGCGCAATCTTCTTCCAATTGTTCAAATTTGGTAGAGGAAGACATGGAATGAATTAAATAATAGGCAATATCAATATCCGTTGGAATTCTGTGCAGCGTTTCCGTTTTTAAGAAATCTACTTCAATGATATCAATACGTTTGTGTGAAGCTATTTCTTCGGGAACACGTTGTTTATCTCTCACACAGCAAACTAAAGAATGTCCCATTTCCAATAAAATAGGAATCAGTCGTTTTCCGATATATCCAGTTGCGCCTGTGAGTAGAATTCGCATAGTTTTTTTATTTGGGACGCTGATACGGATAGCGCGTCTGTTGGTTCGGAATCGCGTATCCGTCAAGTCCATTAATGGTGGCTGTTTCCGCTTTCGCGAGATTTATAAAGCCATCGTTTTCTAAAATAGTATCCGTAATGTGTAAATGTTCAATTTTACCAACGATCAAAATGGTGTCGTTTTCTTCAATCTTATATTCGCTCAAATACCGCATGCCAATTTGCACGTGACAGCCTTTTACATAAGGCGCTGCAAAACCGTCTTTGTATTCTGTTTCTAAACTCGTTTGATCAAATTCAGAAACTTCTTTTGGGTATTTTGCAGATGTATGATGTGCATCTTGCGTGATTTGTTGATGAATATGATTGATGGTATAAATTTCTGTATTTCTAATATTTTCGTAGGTATTTCTAGGAACAACCGCCGGTCTTGTGACAAAACCTAGTAATGGCGGATTGGATCCTAAATGTGTCACAGAACTGAACACGGCAACATTGGTAAAGCCATCTTTGGATTCGGTAGCAATTAAGTTTGCTGATTTATATCCAGAACAACTGTTGATCAAGTTGATTCGATATAGCTTTTCCATGGCGTCTATGTCTGTTCCTGTGATTGTTGCCATTATAAATTTTTAAAATTATTTATGATTACATTTTGTGCCTTCAAATCGTGTAACAGATTGTACAGTCCAAAAAATGTTCTGTTCATATAGATAAAGTGTTTAGAACCTCTGTTTCCGTTCATGCTACGCAATTGGGTGTTTTTTGCATATCGTTCTCCGATGTCAGCAATTTTTCCAAAGAATTCTTCATCCGAAAAGTCAAAAACTTCTGTGTTGAATGGCGTTGTAAACAGTCCGAGCAATTCGTGAAACATCTCAGAGAAAAATTCGAGTTCTTCCTTAGAGTCGTCTTCACGTAGAATTTCTAATTCGTATAATTTCTTTGTAAATAATTCAGGATCGTTCAATGTGTCTTTGTTTGCCAATTCGAAATATGGAATGTAGAAATCTTCGGGAATGGCTTTCATACATCCAAAATCGAGCGCAATGAGTTCATTCTCTTTAGAAATTAAGAAATTCCCAGGATGCGGATCGGCGTGTACTTTGCGATATTCGTGAATTTGAAACATATAAAAATCCCAAAGTGTTTGTCCAAGTGTATTCGCAACTTCCTGATCGGTATTTTTTGCGGTAAACTCTGATAAATGTTCACCATTCATCCAATCCATCGTAATGATTCGTTCTGAAGAATACTCTTCATAGTATTTTGGGAAACGAATATTTGGTAAGTGTTTACATGCTTCAGAAACGTCTTTACTTTGCTTGATTTCAAGTAGATAATCGGTTTCTTCAGTAAGTTTCTCTTCTACTTCCTTAAAATATTTATCAGAACCTTTTCCGGTAATGTTAAACATTCGAATTGCAATAGGTTTCACGAGAGCCAAGTCGGTGGAGATGCTTTGCGCAACTCCTGGATATTGGATTTTCACAGCAAGTTTTTTCCCATCTTTTTCGGCTACGTGTACTTGTCCAATGCTTGCGGCATTTAACGAAGTAGAATTGAAGGTATCAAATATTTCATTTGGATGTTGACCAAAGTATTTTTTAAATGTTTTTATCACTAAAGGAGGCGATAATGGCGGCACTGAAAATTGTGATAATGAAAATTTTTCCACATAGGCACGTGGTAAAATGTTTTTTTCCATACTCAGCATTTGTGCTACTTTTAGCGCACTTCCCTTCAAACTTTTTAAGCCATCATAAATATCTTCTGCATTCGATTCGTTTAATCGTTCTTTGGCAGCTTCTTCAGAATTTATGAGTTTATCACCATAATATTTCAAATAATTCACGCCAACTTTAGCACCAGTAGTCACCAATTTGGTGGCGCGTTGAATTTTGGTAATAGGAATTTTATCAATTGTTTTCATTAAGCTTTGATGTCTAATTTTTCTTTAAATATGAACTTTCCAAAATCTACAATACTTTTTAAAGGTGTATTATCAATCAAATCAAAACTTGCATTCACAGATTTTTCAATGTATTGATCCGTCTTATCAAAACTTGGCGATGTATCATCTAACCAGAACTTCATTGCCATTACAAACTGAATCCAAGCCGTTTCGTTGATGGCTCTGTTTTGTAATTTTTCTAAGCGTTCTTGGTTTAAGTCCAAGGTTTTTAAATCTAATGATTCAATAAAGTCTGTAAAAACCCCTTTCAATCCTTTCAAAAGTTTGAGCGATTGCATTTTATTCTTGTCGGAAGTCAATCCGTGAACTACATAGCTTCTATTTGCTGTGATTAGTTCAAAAAATGTATAGTAAAAGCTCAGCAATTTGTTGCGCGCATCAAAAGTGGCGAACTCTTCGCTATTGGCTAATACTTCAAGCGTATTCGTGCCAAACGTGGTAAAAATATTTTCTTCTAGGGATTTGAATGAACTGAAAAATTCATAAAATTTAGCTTCGTCAAAATTGTTGCTTTTTGCGAATGCATATACGTTTTTAGGTTGCTCTCCATGTTCCAATATATAGTCCATATATGCGGAGATAATAAAGAGCGGAGTAATGTTTTTTTTCTTTGCCATGGTGTACTTTTTAAAACAATGTAAAGATACAAATTGTTTAACTTTTTTTAGTTAAAATTAAACAAAATTTTTTAGTGGGTATAAAATTGTCATGTAACTACAGGAGCAGAAGATAAAAATTGGAAGATAATTTAGGCTGATTTTAGATTTTTGTGCGAGAGAATTTTTGTGTCTTTAAAAATACGTTAACATTTTATTAACAAGGTAAATCTTTAAAATTAGCCCAAAATTCAACGCTTATTTGCAAAATTCGACGCTTACAAAATAATGTTGGAGTGAATTAGAAGAATCTATTCCTTTAATACACAAAGACGAAACACAACGCTCTCTTTTCCCTATCCTTTTTAATAGAAGTTGTAACTAAAAAATA
>CAZHSA010000089.1:10763-11989 GCA_964535135.1 uncultured Kordia sp. | reverse complement strand
TGCTGCGTTCCCGCCCTGGAGGATTCAACAGGAGCTGGTTGTGTAGGACTTGCCGATGCAAAGATAATATGTTTTTACATTTAAGCAATGATTTTTTAAACTGATTTTAATGAATTAACTTGCCAAAAATAAAGAACGACAATGAAGTTTTATAAGGTATTCATAATCACATTTTTAAGTTTTGCTATTTTTTCTTGCGGAAGCGAAAAAAAACCAACATCTGCTAAATTTACATTAGAAGTTGATGGAGAAACGAAGAAATTCCAGCTAAATGCTCCTTTAAAAGCAAGTGTGATTAACACAAATAATGGTCCAATTACAGCGGTAGTATATACATTGAACGATCAAACGTTAGAAAATTCAAGTACGAATCCTGCGATTTTAGAAACTACAATTCCTGCAAATATGTTATTAGGGAAACAATTGTTGAAAGCTTCCGTAACGTATGGAGAAGGAAAAACAGTTCCTGTGGTTAAAAATATTACCGTTTTATCGAATAGCAAACCAAAAATTTACACCTATAAAATTGTAAATACGTATCCGCACGACATCAAAGCCTATACACAAGGTTTGGAATTTTACAGGGACACTCTTTTTGAAAGTACTGGACAAAATAGAGAATCTTCTTTACGTAAGGTAGATTATAAAACAGGGAAGATTCATCAGAAAATTGATTTGGAAGCAAAGTATTTTGGTGAAGGAATCACTGTGTTTAATGATACTTTATACATGTTGACATGGCGATCGAACACTGGATTTGTGTTTAATCCTGATAATTTAGAGAAGATCAAATCGTTTTCATACCAAAAAAGCAAGCAAGGCTGGGGATTGTGTACCGATGGCGAGAAATTGTATAAAAGTGATGGAACAGAAAAAATATGGATTTTGGATCCGAAAACCTTGACAGAACAATACGCAATTCAAGTGTGTGACAATAAACGTTCGTATGTAAAATCGAATGAATTGGAATATGTTGATGGAAAGATTTATGCAAACAGTTACACAAAACCAAGCGTTATGATTATCAATCCTAAAAATGGTGCGTTGGAAGGTATTGTTGATTTTAGAGGTTTAAAAGAGAAAGTCACCAATCACGCAAAGATTGATGTTTTTAATGGTATTGCGTACAATGCAAAAACCAAAACGTTTTTTGTAACTGGAAAATATTGGGACAAACTTTTTGAAGTTGAGATTGTGGAGAAATAGTTTTTTTAGACTGCTTTCTT
>CAZHSA010000089.1:0-10663 GCA_964535135.1 uncultured Kordia sp. | reverse complement strand
ACAAACTTTTTGAAGTTGAGATTGTGGAGAAATAGTTTTTTTAGACTGCTTTCTTAGACTTCTTAGACGCGGCTTCGCCTTTTGTATGTTGGTTGGAATACAAGAACTACTGAAATAGATACTGTTGTATGATTTATTTTTTTGTGAATGCTTTTGTTACGAGTACACGAATGTTCTTTGCGAATGGTTAAAATGATTTTCACTAATATTCTTGAGAAACTAAACTACAAGACTCATACACTCATAAACTATTCTATGAAACGTCATTGCGAACTCCAACTTGATTGGATCGTGGCAATCTGCTGCAATCAAAGTTCATATTTTCTTAGAAACAGACTACCACGTCGTAAACTTCTCGTAGTGACGTATTGTTATTGTATTTTTTTTGTAGAAACTTCTCAATACTAAATACTAACCTCTCAATACTACACTCTCAACCTCCACATTCCATGCAATTTCATAAGTTTTGTTTGGTGCTAAAGTTTGCAATCCGATACCATTATTAAAGCTATTGGACAATCCGATAGTTGGTTCGATGGCAATACTATTTTCAGTGGAAGGCGTAAAGAATTGCACAAAATTTTGAGCCGCAGTGCCTGTCATTGTTAGCTTGTATGTTGGCGTGTAAAAACCAATTTCAGGCTTTTTTAGTCTGTAAGCAGTATCAAATGGATAATTTTTCAATTGAAAAGGCATGTTCAGTTCATGCGGTTTGGTGCCGTTTGTAATACTTCGATCATCTGTTGTTGTGTATTCTTCTTCACAATCAAAATCAATATAGCTTTCGTATAAATTTTCAGAAGTGAAATACGGATGCCAACCAATGGTAAATGGAAAAGTTTTCGTTCCTGTATTTACCACCTTCATTACAACTTTTAATGTAGTTTCAGTAATTGTATACGTAACAAAGAAATCAAACGGAAAAGGAAATCCTGCTGAAGTTCCGTCATAATTATATTGGAGTATTACAGTCGCTTCTTCCGAAGATGCATGTGTCTTATACACTTCAAATCTTCTCGTGTAGAGCAATCCATGAATGGCATTATTTTTTGCAGGTTCATTGATTGGCAATTGATACAATTTTCCTTCAAAGGTATACTGCCCATCCTGCACTCTATTCACATACGGAAACATAATTGCTGAGGCTGACGAATGTGTATACGGGAAATCTTCTCGTTCAGCAATCACTTGTCGTTCATCGAGTTTCAACGCAAACAATCGTCCGCCTTCTTGAAGATTTACAGCTGCGTACGCTTTGTTATTTTCACTTGAAATTTCTATGATATGATGGTTTTCTTGTAGTTGAAACACGTGTTTTAATTTTCGAATGAATTAATAAATATCGAAAATACTATGAAACTTCACGAGGAACACATACAATTATGACTTTTTTTGATGGTTTTTGTTTTGTTAGAAAAACTTTTGTCGACGAATTACTTAACCTTTACAAAATCGGGTGAAATTTCGATAGAAATTTTGTATCGGAAAGTATTATGAAATTCAAAGCAGCTCTCGATACAACGAATCACAGATTCGCCACTCGATCAGACGAATGCTTGAAATGATTTTCACTAATATTCTTGAGAAACTAAACTACTAAACTTATACACTAATACACTCATACACTATTGTATGAAAAGTCATTGCAATCTCCAACTTGATTGGATCGAGGCAATCTGCTTCAATCAAAGTTCATATTTTCTTAGAAACAGACGACCACGTCGTAAACTCCTCGTAGTGACGTATTGCTATTGTTTTTTTAGAAACTTCTAAATACTAACTTCTCAATACTAAAATATCAATCAAATCTTCACGATTTCATTCTTTAAAGCCAACACCACTAATCCTGCAGTATTGCGAACATTGAGTTTGGAAAGCAGTTTTTTTCGATGTCCTTCTACCGTTCTAAAACTAATAAAAAGCTTCTCTCCTATTTCTTTGGCGGTGTATTCTTTACAGATGAGTTCTAGCACTTCAATTTCACGTTCGGTCAAATCGTGAATGATGTGCGTAGTGGTTCGTTTGCCTTTGTACATCATCACTTTGCGCATGATGTTGGTTATTTTATTGTTGAAATAATAATCGTACTCCAACACGCTTTCAATACAGTTAATGACTTCTTCTCGACTCGCATTTTTCATCAAATATCCATTCACGCCAAGTTCAATCATGCGAATAATATGTCGCTCTTCTTCATGCATTGTCAAAATGATAATTTTCATCTCAGGATATTTTTCCAACACAATTTTTGCCGTTTCATATCCGTCCAAATTTGGCATGCGAATGTCCAATAAAAGTACAGCGGGTTTTACAACAGCATTGTGCAATACTTCCAAAAACTCGTGTCCATCCGAAGCTTCTAGCGTAATTTCCATATCTTTTTCATCTTGAAAGATGGCTTTAATACCTTCTCTAAAGAGTAAATGATCATCTACTAGGGCAATATTTGTCATGCTTTTATTTGTTTAAATATATGTGAACACTAGTTCCTTGTTTTATTTTTGATGAAATGTCTAAAGTTGCGCCTAAAATCAGTGCCCGATCTTTAATGTTGTGCAATCCTGCGCCTTTTTGATGCTTTTCGTTATCAAAGCCTTTGCCATTGTCTTGTAGCATCAGTTTGAAACGTTCTGCCGAATTTTCAATGGTGATGGTAATTTTTGTGGCTTCTGAATGTTTTACTGCATTGACCAAAAGTTCTTTGATAATGCGATAAAACGCTAATTCTTGCGAGAAATCCAATCGCTGTTCGTCACCTTTCCATTCGTAATCAATCATCATATTGCTAGATTCTGAAATGGAATAACACAAATCGCTGATGGCTTCGTGCAAGCCAAAATCTTCCAACGTTGGTGGCATGATGTTGTATGAGATTTCGCGAACTTTTTGCAATAAATCATTCAACTGATGGCGAATGTTTTGTGATTTTGATACTATTTCTGGTTGATACGCTTGTTCACTTTTGATACGATCTACACTTAATAAAATAGTAGAAATTCCTCCTCCAATCTCATCGTGTAAGTCTGCTGCAAAGCGTTTTCGCTCGTCATCTTGAATTTTTATAGCACTTTGTAACAGTTGTTGTTGATGAATGATTTTTTGTTCTTGCAGTTTTACCTGTTGTTTCAGCAAACGCCTTTTGTAAATAATGACAAATCCCACAATAGCCAACGCCAGGAAAAACATTCCTAGCATGCCAATATATAGTATTAATGAAGTTCCTTCTTGTGTTTGATCAGCCATATTCCTATTGAAATGAAAAGATAGTGAATTATTAAGAACAATCCATGCAATGCCCAAGCTTCAAAAAACTCTTGTCTTGTCAATTCCATCAAAAAATTATTAGAAATAAATAATAAAAACGAACCTGAAAAATATACCAAAACACCTGCATTGATCCAGAAAATAGGATGTGCTTCCAAACGAACAATTTTTCCATTCACAAAAACCTTATAAAACCAAGCAATTGCCACACATAACAAAAATGTGCCTTCTACAGACCTGCTGTATGAATTGTACATTTCCAACGGTTGCCAATACATTGAGTTTACCACCGAAAACGTGGTAAAAACCAATAATAAACCTATGATTATTTTTTTTGCAATCGCGCTTTTAAATAGTTGGTAATAAAATAGACTCCAAAATGTATATTCCAACACCGTATATACATGAAGTAAATACATATTATTCTCCCCATTTTTGTATAGCACATATGAACTATAAGAGATGATTGCTGCCACAATCAATAGTACACATAAGGTCCAAAATAATTTTGTAAAACGCTTATATCTAAATAGCATCGCCAATAACGGTAATGCTAAAGAAAGTTGTGCAATTTCACTAATGGTTCGTAAAAAAGTTTGTGTGAGCATGAAAAATTAAGATTGATTACAGGATCTGTATAACGTTCTATTTACAGCACATGAAAGTTCTCCATTGCCCGTACAAGGAGCTGCAGTATTTACATATACAAATTCTGTTTCAACGTCTTCATAATAGGCTTCTGTTTCATTTGAAGCACCAATAAGAATCACTCTATGTACTCCATTTTCCAAACCAAAATACACACGTAAAGCATTGGCACTTTCAAAATATTCGAATACAGAATTTAAGTCTTCAATATTGAAATATATAGAGACTAATTCTTGATTCATATCACATTGCCAAATACTTACACGTTCAATAGCATCTTCTAAACTAATGGCACCTAACTCAATAAGACACTCATCTTCTGTTGAATGTTGAACTGTTCTCATGGTTCCTGTGGTTCCTGTCGTAAAATCTGAATCTACAGTACCAATTGAATCAGGTAAGCAATTTGTTGAATCAAATAAACAACTTTTTGGATCACAAAGTTTTGGACAAGGCAATGCAAAATCATACACACCGCTAAGCTCATTTTCAGTTTCAGTAGCTTCCTCTTCAAGAGGATAAATAATATCTCTATTTTCACTATCTACACCTACAACAATCATATCTGGTTCATCAGTACTGTTTTCATTGTTAACAATACCGATATAAAAACGTACACCTACAACATTTGTTTCCTGCGACAAACATTCAATATCATTTTTATGAAACAAAAATGCTTTTATTACATTCTCTTTTCGCCAGTTTTCTGTGAATACCGATGCTTCTACCAATGGTATTTGATTAAAATTGTCAATTAATTCTAAAGCCATCATAAATTGTTTTAAAGTTTCACACTAAAGTATTGTAAATAAGATAATTAATCATGCGTATTTCTACGTGTTTCCATGGTTTAAATACGTACTAAAATTTAGGTAAAAACTATCTTTTATATTATTTTTAAAAATACTACTTTTGAATTATATCAAAAACTTTGTACGGCGTCAAATGAGCAATTGATACAAAATCCTACCAAATATTAATCATTTAAAACTATAAAATTATGTCAAATTACGGAGGAATCGTTTCGTCAAATGGAGTACTCGATGCAGATAATGGTAAATTTACTTGCAATTATGATTCGGGTCAGCAGAAATATACCATTGATTACAATGGAAAAGTTTCTGGAGAATCAGCAGTTATTGCATCACCAACATTACAAGTCCCTGGCTTATCATACATGCTATATTCGTATACTGGAGGATTTACGATGCAAATATTTCAACCCATTAATGGTGTCTATACACCTGTCGCCAGTAGCTTTAACTTTATTGTAAAAGAAGTGTAAATAAGAAAATATACTCCTTGTAAAACTCCTTTATTTCTGTATGAAGTAAAGGAGCTTTGTTATGTGTGAAAGTTAACTCATTCAAAATGCCCGTTTACTCATTATCGGTTTCTTTATAATGGTTTTTATACTTTTTTTGAATTGTATTTAAAAGCTGATCCACATGAAACATCCCGAACTAGTAGTACAAATTCCAAAACCATGTCACGAAAATTGGAATCAAATGTCGCCAACCGAAAAAGGTAAGTTTTGCAACGTCTGCACGAAAGAAGTTGTCGATTTCACTTCAAATAGTGATGAAGAGATTATAAGGTATCTAAGCAATCATGGAAATTTATGTGGACGATTCCGTTCTTCGCAACTCAAAAGAAAACTCATTGCAAACCGAAAAAAACACAATCACTGGCTGTCGTATGCAGCTTCACTTCTTTTGCCGATGACTTTATTTTCGCAAGAAACTACGTCTTCTCAACAAAAAACATCGAAAACCGAACAACTTGCAACTACTACATACAAATCTTTTAACATCAGTTCGCTTCAAAGAAAGGTAGCAACACATTCCAAGGTAAAACAAGACACTATTATGGTAAAAGGAGTCGTAAGTGATGATACAGGAATGCCACTTCCAGGCGCAAATGTATATGTAAAAGGAACCAATAAAGGCACTACAACAAATTTTGACGGTATGTTTGAAATTACGGCTTTAAAAGGACAAACGTTGGTTTTTAGCTATGTTGGTTATGATACAAAAACAGTAGTCGCTACCAAATCTACCATACATATACAGCTTACTCTAGATGAGAATTTACATTTTATAGGCGAAGTTGTAACTACAAGTTCCACAGATCGCTATAGAAGTATATTCAAAAAGAAATCAAAAGTACTTACAGAACGCGAACAACGCACACAAAATTATTTTGCTTTCCAAAGAAAAAAGTGGTTGGAAAAACGTGCCAAACGCCGTGCAGAACGTGCCGCTAAAGAAACTTCAAAAAAATAAGTGGAACTATGAAACATCCTAAAATTATTCTGAACATTGCTGAACCATGTCAAGAAAACTGGAACAAGATGTCTCCTACGGAAAAAGGCAAGTTTTGCAAAGCTTGTACGAAAGAAGTAATTGATTTTACAACTAAAAGCGATGAAGAAATCATCAAACATGTAGCTACGCATGGAAATGCTTGCGGACGTTTTTATGCCTCACAATTGGATAGAAAACTAATCGCCAATCGAAAAAAACGCAATCATTGGTTGTCGTACGCTGCCACTTTGTTGTTACCGATGACATTATTTTCACAAGAAAAAACTTCAACCGAGAAAAAAACAGTGAAAGCAACAGAAGTAAACACGATTCCATATAAACGATTACCTATGTATAGTGCTTTAGAACGAAAAGCTAAAACGCAGCAAAAAGTTCAAGACAAACAAACAATTCTCTCTGGAACCGTCACAGACGACACAGGAATACCACTGCCTGGTGCAAGTATTGTTATTAAAGGAACTGACAAAGGAAAAACTACAGACTTTGATGGAAACTATACAATACAAGCAACATCTAAAGACGTATTAATTGTAAATTATGTTGGACATGATTCGCAAGAAATTAAAATAAGTGCCGATGTTACTGTATACAACGTACAGATGATTCCAAACTATTCATTAGAAGAAGTTGTCATTGTTGGCGGATATGGTTCACACAGTACTTCGTATGGCTTATCCAACCAAGTAACAACAGAAAGTATGGCGTACAAAAAACGCGTACAAAACTATTTTAGCTTTAAAAGAAAAAAATGGTTGGAAAAACGTGCGGAACGACGTGCAAAACGCGACGCTAGAAAAGCAGCTCGTCAAGCAAAAAAGAAAAATGAATAAATAATAAGCTTCAAACAATAATAAGAATTTCAAAAAGTTATATTTTTACAACTTTCGATGTCTGCAAAAGACATCAGCCAATTAATATACACCAATGAAGAAATTTTTATACACGCTTTTAATTCTTTCTATTGCGATTCTTTGGAGCTCTTGCCGAAAAGATTTTGTAACGGTTCCTAGTACTGGACAACTTCAATTTTCAAAAGATACCGTATACTTAGATACCGTTTTTACCAATATTGGTTCTAGCACGTACAATTTAAAAGTATACAACCGAACAGACGACGATATTCGCATTCCGACAATTCAATTGGGCGAAGGCGAAAACTCACAATATCGCTTAAATGTGGATGGAGTTGCTGGAAAAGTATTTGAAGATGTGGAATTGTTAGCGAATGATAGCATGTTTGTCTTTGTGGAAACAACTATTGATATCAATACCTTTTCAGGTGGAAATCAATTTTTATATACGGATGCGATCGAATTTGACAATGGAAGCAATCAGCAAAAAGTAGAATTAGTCACGTTGGTACAAGACGCCGTTTTTCTCTATCCGCAACAATTTGATGACGGAACGATAGAAACTTTGTTACTTGGCGTAGATGAAGAAGGCAATGAAACACGGATAGAAGGCTTTTTCCTGGAAGATTCCGAACTGAACTGGACCAATGAAAAACCGTATGTTGTGTACGGATACGCCGCCGTTGGACAAAACCAAGTATTAAATATAGATGCGGGTGCACGTGTGCATTTTCATGCGAATTCTGGCTTGATTGTTGGAAATTTGGGCTCATTGCAAGTCAATGGAACTGTAAGCAACACCGAAGAACTCGAAAATGAAGTCGTCTTTGAAGGCGATCGTTTGGAACCTGGTTTTGCCAATGTTCCTGGACAATGGGGAACGATTTGGTTGACACAAGGAAGTACAAATAATTTCATCAACTATGCAACGATTAAAAATGCTTCTGTTGGGATTTTAACGGATAAAAGTGAGGATCCCGATAATGCGATGCTACGTTTGAATAATTCTAAAATTCACAACAGTGCTACGGTTGGACTTTTGGCGCGTACAAGTTTTGTAACCGCAGAAAACACCGTTATTGGTGACGCTGGGCAAGCTTCTTTATATTGTAATTTGGGTGGAACATATTCTTTTAAACACTGTACGTTTGCCAATTATTGGAGCAACAGTTTTAGAGTTTTCCCAACGGTTTTATTGGATAATTATATAGAAGAAGGTAGCATACAACTTGCTGAGGATTTAGTGCAAGCTGATTTTTCAAATTGTATTATTGACGGAAGCAATAGTATTGAATTGCTTGTAGACCAAGCACCATTCAATTCGCAAACGGCGTTGAACTATAACTTTAAAAACTGTTTGATCAAATTTGACGATTTCCAAAATCGTTTTACCAATGATCCACTCTATAATTTTAATGATACAAATATCTTTGAAGCCAACGTTTTCAATGAAGATGCTGCTTTTAGAAATACAGACTTGAACGATTTCCGCATTGGCGACACTTCTGGAGCTGTTGGTATTGGAAATACAGCAACCACACTTGAAGTGCCTATTGACGTTTTAGGCATTACCAGAACCATTCCGTCAGATGCTGGTGCGTATCAAAATACCATCTTTAGTGATGACGATTAATACGTTCAGCTAAAAAATAAACAATACACCGAAAAGAATCATAAATACACATTCCTGTTTTATGATTCTTTTTTTATGCGTATATTCGAAAGACTTATTAACAAACAAGGATTTAATTAAACACAAAAATTAACGACATGATTGAAATTATCTTTAAAATTGGCTGCCTAGCCGCAGGAATTTTACTCGGAATTACAGCGCTTGACAAACTAGATGGAGAAAGCAATTTCTTCAATGACATTGCTAAAAAACTAATGCCATTTACAACGATTATCGGTGGTGGAATTGTAGGATTGGGAATTTATTACCTGTTACATTTTGACCACATGATCTTTAATATATTAGCAATTGCTTCTGGTATTTTATTACTAACACATGTATTAAGTCAAGTCCCAAAAATTGGAGATTCGTTAGTAAAAATTTCCAAAGCATTAATGCCTTTTAAAGTAATTGTAGGAGTCGCTTTATTAGTGTTGACGGTATTACGCTTTATACACATTCATCCGTTAGGATAATCATAAAAACAAGATAGTTTTTTAGAATTTTCTTAAAAATCTAAACAATACAAAAAAGAAAACCGTGTATTCCCACAGAAACTACACGGTTTTTTTATATACTAAATTTTCTTCTTTACGAAACAAACAAAGGTCTATTAGACATCATCGTATTTACTTTAAACGCGATGTTTTCCAAACGTCCTTCATCTTCAAAATGTGTAATGGCTTCGTCAATATACTCAACGATTAATTCCATATCATCTTCTTTTAAACCTCTAGTCGTTACAGCAGCCGTTCCTACACGAATTCCAGACGTCACAAACGGACTTTTATCGTCAAATGGAACCATGTTTTTATTGACCGTAATATCAGCCAAGCCTAACGCTTTTTCTGCTTCTTTTCCTGTAATATTCTTATTGCGAAGATCAATCAACATCATGTGATTGTCAGTTCCGCCAGAAATAATATGATAGTCTTTTTTCACAAACGCAGCAGCCATTGCTTGTGCATTTTTCTGTACTTGAAGAATGTAATGCATAAACTCATCTGTCAACGCTTCTCCAAATGCAATCGCTTTTCCTGCAATAACATGCTCTAACGGTCCACCTTGATTTCCTGGGAAAACGGCTCCATCTAATAAGGATGACATTTTACGTAATTTTCCATTCTTTAAGGTAATCCCAAAAGGATTTGGAAAATCTTTCCCCATCATGATCAATCCACCACGTGGTCCACGCAATGTTTTGTGCGTAGTTGTGGTTACAATATGACAATGCGGAATTGGATCATTTAAAATTCCTTTTGCAATCAATCCTGAAGGATGTGAAATATCTGCCAATAACAAAGCACCTACACTATCCGCAATCTCGCGAAAGCGTTTAAAATCAATATCTCTTGAATATGCAGACGCACCCGCAATGATCATTTTTGGCTGTTCTTTCGTAGCAATTTCTTGAATATTATCGTAATTCAATACGCCCGTTTCCTTCTCTACACCGTAAAATGAAGGCGTATATAATTTTCCTGAAAAGTTTACAGGAGAACCGTGTGTTAAGTGACCTCCGTGAGACAAATCGAATCCTAAAATTTTATCACCTGGCTTCAAACATGCTGCAAAAACAGCTGTATTTGCCTGACTTCCACTATGCGGTTGTACATTTGCGTAAGCGGCACCAAACAATGCTTTTGCACGTTCAATAGCAATCGTTTCTACTTCATCTACAACTTCACAACCTCCGTAATAACGTTTCCCTGGATAGCCTTCTGCATACTTATTGGTTAGTACAGAACCTACAGCTTCCATTACTTGCTCACTGGTAAAATTCTCTGAAGCGATTAACTCTAATCCTTCTAATTGTCTTTCTTTTTCTGCTTGAATTAATTCAAAAATTTGTTCGTCGCGTTGCATTATTTTGACTCTATGTTAATAAAAACCAAAAATAT
>CAZHSA010000088.1:0-12115 GCA_964535135.1 uncultured Kordia sp. | reverse complement strand
TCTTTTCTTTGGGCGAGCAAAGAAAAAGAAAGTAAAAACTGAAAATTATGTTTTTTGTACTTAATGTTTTCATGTTTTTCAATTTTAATTAATAAACAATAAATAATTGCAGATAGTAGTGTAATGAAACATACCATCGCCATACAAGGAATATTAGGATCTAACCATCACAAAGTAGCACAACTATATTTTGGAAACGAAATACAGTTGGATGAATGTCTATCTTTTGACGCGTTAGTCGATAGTTTACTCAATGAGAAAAGTCAGTACGCGATCATGGCGTTAGAAAACACCATTGCAGGTTCCATCATTCCGAATTACGCACTGATTGATGCAAACAACATTCATATCAATGGCGAATATTACCTAAACATTCATCATCACTTAATGGCGTTGCCCAATCAGACAATTGAAGACATTACAGAAGTGTGTTCGCATCCGATGGCGTTGTTGCAATGCAAAGAATTCTTCAAACAATATCCACACATAAAACTAGTAGAAGATGTAGATACGGCGGCTGTTGCCAGAAGAATTCAAGAACAACAACAAAAAGGAATTGCAGCCATTGCTACCAAAACGGCAGCAGAATTATTTCAGTTGCAAGTGCTTTCTGCGGAAATTCAAACGATCAAAACCAACGCGACACGTTTTGTCATTCTGCAAAAGCAACCACCAACAAACGGAATTGATCAAATAAACAAAGCTTCACTGCGATTTGTATTAGATCACAAAAGAGGAAGTTTGGCAACCATTCTCAATGTCATGAGCGATTGCAAACTGAATCTCACAAAAATACAATCCTTGCCCATTATTGAAACACCTTGGAAATACGCCTTTTTTGTCGATGTTACGTTTGAAGCGTATGACGATTACAAAAAAGCCATTTCCATATTGGAAATAATGTCTACAAGTCTCAAAATCTTAGGAACCTACAAAAATCAACGAAACGCATGATTCCTGCAAAACGCATACATACGGTAGAAGAATATTACTTTTCGCGCAAACTCCGAGAAGTACGCGGCTTGGTAGCAGCTGGGAAATCGATCATCAATCTCGGAATCGGAAGTCCCGATTTGCAGCCGCCAAGTATCGTGGTTACTGCGTTAGAAAACAGTTTGCACGACGAAACGGCACACAAATACCAAAGCTATCAAGGAATTCCTGCATTGCGAAATGCTATTGCCGATTTCTATCAAAAAAATTACAAAGTTACACTCAATGCAGATACAGAAGTGTTGCCATTAATGGGAAGCAAAGAAGGCATCATGCACATTTCTATGGCATATTTGGATGAAGGTGATGAAGTATTAATTGCCAATCCAAGTTATCCAACATATACCTCCGTAACGAAACTTCTAGGCGCGATTCCAAAATATTACAATCTCAGTGCAGACAATAATTGGTTGCCAAATTTAGAAGCGTTAGAAGCACAAGATTTGAGTAAAGTAAAACTCATGTGGATCAACTATCCGCACATGCCAACAGGCGCAAAAGCACCAAAAGAATTTTTTGAAAAACTAATTGCGTTTGCAAAAAAGCATCAAATTCTCCTCATCAATGACAATCCGTACAGTTTTATTCTCAATGAAGAACCGTTAAGCATTCTGTCAATTGATGGTGCAAAAGAAGTAGCGTTAGAATTGAATTCACTGAGCAAATCGTTCAACATGGCTGGCTGGCGTACAGGAATGGTCATGGGAAAAGCGGAACACATTCAACATGTATTAAAAGTAAAAAGCAATATGGATTCAGGTATGTTTTACGGAATCCAAAAAGGAGCAATCAAAGCATTGGCAAGTTCCAAAGATTGGTTTATGGAGCTCAATAAAATCTATGAAAAACGGCGTAAACTTATATGGGAATTAGCGACCAAATTACAGTGCGAATTCGACAAAGAAACCGCAGGAATGTTTGTGTGGGCAAAATTGCCAGCGGATAATCAACTGTCGTCAGAAGCTTTTGTAGACAAACTATTATATGAAAAAGACGTGTTCATCACGCCAGGCAGCATATTTGGAACGCAAGGCGAAGGCTATGTGCGTTTCTCACTTTGTGTCACAGAAGAAAAAATAAAAGAAGTCATCAACAGAATAGAAGCATAAACATGAACGTATACATCATCGGAATCGGACTCATTGGCGGAAGCATGTCGCTGGATATTCAATCAACATATCCAGAAGCAAGCATCTATGGAATTGATGTAAACGACGCGCATTTGGAAGAAGCACTGCAAAGACAGCTCATTCATCAAAAAGCGACGGTTCAAAACGTACAAAACGCAGATATTGTAATCATTACCATTCCTGTGCATGCGTCCATCGGAATCATCACAGAAGTGTTAAATAACATAAACGATAACACTTTGGTGATTGATGCCGGTTCCACCAAAGAAAAAATATGTCAAAGCATTGCAGCGCACCCAAAACGCCGCAACTTTTTGGCAGCGCATCCAATTGCGGGAACGGAATTTTCAGGACCGTCAGCAGCGATACAGCGTTTATTTGAAGGAAAAACAAATATCATTTGCGAAGTGGAAAAAACGGCATTCAGTTTGCAGGAAAAAGCATTGGAGTTGTTCAAAAACCTTGGCATGCGTATTCGTTATATGGATCCAAAATCGCACGACAAACACATTGCGTACGTATCACATTTATCGCACATCAGCGCGTTTATGTTGGGAAAAACGGTGATTGAAAAAGAAAAAAACGAACGCGATATTTTCGATTTAGCAGGTAGTGGATTCGCGTCCACAGTGCGTTTGGCAAAAAGTTCACCAGCCATGTGGACACCGATTTTTGAACAAAACAAAGCCAACGTCATTGAAACCTTGGACGAATATATCAGCAACTTACAGGAATTCAAAAGCCTCATGTTGCAAGACAATTTTGAAGGAATATATAAAGAAATGGAAAACACAAATCACATCAAAAAAATACTAAAAGGAATAGAATAATGAGTTGGGCGTTTTAACGGACTTTCGGCTATATCTTTTTGCAAAGGATGCCGCCTCAAATAGAATATTCACGATTTCCGATTTAATAAAAATAGAATCAATGAGTAATCCCTAACGCAAAGTTCCCACGAAAGTGGAAATCTATAAGAATCTGTAAAGAATCAAAGGGAAACAAAAAAACAAATAGACAAATAGACAAATCAACAAATAGGAAAAAAACAATAAAAAGATAATCATGGAAAATAAAAAAGAACTAAGAAGCTGGCTAAATAACTTCGGGTTGGAACATCCGATTGTAATTGCAGGACCTTGCAGTGCCGAAACAGAAGATCAAGTATTAAAAATTGCACACCAATTAAAAGATTCAGATGCTACAGTATTACGTGCAGGAATCTGGAAACCACGTACACGGCCTGGAAATTTTGAAGGCGTTGGCGCTTTAGGATTAAAATGGTTGCAAAAAGCCAAAGAAGAAACAGGAATGTTAACCGCTACCGAAGTTGCCAATGCAACACACGTACGTTTAGCATTAGAACACGATATTGATGTATTATGGATCGGAGCACGCTCAACGGTAAGTCCGTTTATTGTTCAAGAAATTGCAGATGCACTCAACGGAACTGATAAAATTGTATTGGTAAAGAACCCTGTAAATCCTGATTTAGCGCTGTGGTTAGGTGCAATTGAACGTTTACATTCTGCCAATATTGACAAATTAGGTGTGATTCACAGAGGATTTTCAACCTATGAAAAAACACGTTACAGAAACAATCCAGAATGGCAAATTCCGATCGAGTTGCAAAATCGTTTCCCAGATTTACCGTTAATTCTCGATCCATCACACATTGCTGGTCGTAGAGACATCATTTTCGATTTATGTCAAACGGCGTTAGATTTAAACTATGACGGATTGATGGTCGAAACACATTTCGATCCAGACAACGCGTGGAGTGATGCCAAACAACAAATAACGCCTGCACGTTTGGAAGAAGTAATGGAAGATTTAAAAATCAGAAAAGCAACTGATACCGAAGCAAACTATAGAAACGCACTAAACACGCTTCGTACACAAATTGACGTCATTGATCATCAATTGATTGAAACCTTAGGAAAACGTATGAAAGTGGCTGACAAAATTGGAGAACTTAAAAAAGGGAAAAATGTTGCCATATTACAAACCAGACGTTGGAACGAAATTTTAGGAAAAATGATTTTGGAAGGTGAACAAAATAAGTTGAGTGAAGAATTTGTATTGCGCATTTTCAAAGCCATTCACCAAGAATCGATCAATCACCAAGAAAAAATAATGAATCAGTAATTATTTTTGAAAATACATTAAAAATTAAAAAAGCTGTCTCATCACCGAGACAGTTTTTTTGATATTTCTATTTCTTTAAAAACCAAGCTATAAAGCTTTGTTATTTTTAAGAATAATCTTGATCTTTGCCGTAATGATAGGAACTGTTTATAAATCTACGGGAAGTTGGTATTTGGTGAAAACCGAAAGTGGTGCGGAATATGAATGTAGAATCAAAGGAAAATTCAGATTAAAAGGCATTAAAAGCACAAATCCTATTGCGGTTGGTGACAAAGTGCACTTTACACTGGAAACTAAAAACAATACTGAAACAGGCATCATTGACGAAATTTTTGACCGTAAAAACTACATCATTCGTAAATCGGTCAATCTTTCCAAACAAACACACATCATTGCCTCCAATATTGATCAAGTATTTTTATTAATCACCATTGACAATCCGCCGACGTTTCCTAGTTTCATAGATCGTTTTTTAGTCACTGCGGAAGCTTATTCCATTCCGTGTGTATTGGTCTTCAACAAAATAGATTCTTACAAAGAAATTGAACGCCGTGCTGAGGTCATGTATCTCAAAGATATATATTCAACCATCGGGTACGAATGTTTAGAAATATCGGCCAAAGAACAAAAAAATATTGACGCTATTAAAGAGCGCATGAAAGGAACGGTAAGTATGTTTGCAGGACATTCAGGCGTTGGAAAATCTACCTTGGTCAATGCAATTTCTCCAGGACTCAACTTAAAAACCAAAGAAATTTCAGGACAACACAAACAAGGGCAACATACCACAACTTTTGCCGAAATGTTCGATTTGGAATTTGACGCAAAAATCATTGATACACCAGGCATCAAAGGTTTTGGAATTGTGGACATGGAAAAAGAAGAAATAGGAGATTATTTTCCAGAATTCTTTGCGCTTAAAAACGAATGTAAATTCAATAACTGTATTCACATTGAAGAACCAAAATGTGCTATAAAAGATGCAGTTGAAGATGGTTATATCGCTTGGTCGCGCTACAAAAGTTACATGCAAATGATTGAAGGTGACGAAAATAATTATCGTGTGGACGAATTTAAAGAGCAATAGTAGTCAACCATGAAAGCAGTCATACAAAGAGTTACAGAAGCAAGCGTTACTGTAGATGGTAATAAAGTAGCAAATATTGGTTACGGATTACTCATTCTATTAGGAATTGAAAATGAAGATACGCATGAAGACATTACATGGCTTTCCAATAAAATAGCACGTTTACGCATCTTTAACGATGAACATGGTGTGATGAATACTTCGTTATTAGATACTGATGGAGAAGCTATTGTGGTAAGTCAATTTACGCTGCATGCAAGTACCAAAAAAGGCAACCGTCCGAGTTATATAAAAGCGGCCAAGCCAGCTATTTCCATTCCGATGTATGAAGCATTTGTGTCGCAATTGGAAAAGGATTTGAACAAAAAAGTACAAACAGGCATATTTGGCGCCGATATGAAAGTTGCCTTGCTCAATGACGGTCCTGTTACCATCATTATTGACACAAAAAATAAAGAATAATTACATATTTGTGAACATTTTGTGACGCATATAAACTTTCTGCTTAAAAATTGAATACTTTTCTTATATTAGTCACGTATTCCTCCGAATAGAAAATATTAAATTACGTATGCGCATAAAATTATTAGTGATTGCTATCCTTTTATTTGTTTCAAACATAATAAAAGCACAAGACAATCTCAAAAGCAGTCTCACACTCTCACAAGAACTTACTAAAAACGCGAACGCTGTTGTACGGCTTAGTGAAACGATTGTTAATGTTAAGGCAATCAACGATATGGAAGTGTCCGAAAAACGAATTGTGACCGTGTTTAACGAAAATGGTTTGGGGCAAATTGGAGCAGTTGTTTGGTATGACAAGCATGTCAAAGTAAAAAATGTAGAAGTTCGAATTTACGATCAATCAGGAAGGCAAATCAAGAAAATTCGTGAGCGAGATTTTCAAGATGTCAGTGCCGTCGATGGCGCAACAATGTATACCGATTCTCGCGTGAAATATTTAGACTACACACCAGTTTCGTATCCGTTTACGGCAGAATTCACAAGTACAATTCAAACAAAAAATACAGCCAACATTCGAAGTTTTAATCCGCTAGGGTATTATGTTGGTGTGGAAAAAAGTAGTTACAAAATCAACTATCCGTTGTCGTTTACAGTACATCGAAAAGAGCTAAATTTAGAAGAATTTGGTGTAAAAAAACAAGAGAGCGAAGGAAAACTAGTCTACATTATTGAAAACGTTGCTGGAATTAAACCTGAAACGTACAGTCCGTCAGATGCTAAAATAGAACCACGAGTTTTGTTTGCGCTCAACAAATTTAATTACGATGGTGTTACTGCCGAAATTAATAATTGGGACGAATTCGGAAGTTGGATGCATCAAAACCTACTTGACGGTCGTGCAACAGTTGATGAAGCTACGAAAGCTAAAATACGCAGCCTAATTTTAGATGCAAAAACCGATCGCGAGAAAGCAAAAATCGTATACGAATACATGCAAAACAAAACACGCTACATCAGTGTGCAAGTGGGTATTGGAGGATTTCAACCAATTCCTGCCAAAGAGGTTGACAATGTTGGCTATGGCGATTGTAAAGGATTGACGAACTATATGATGGCTTTGTTAAAAATTGCGGGTGTTGAATCTTATTACACGCATGTGGAAGCAGGCAACGAAATCGTTAATTTCTACGATGACTTTGCTTCTTTAGCGCAAGGAAATCATGTTATTTTAAATATTCCTAATGATGGAGATGATATTTGGTTGGAATGTACGAGCCAAAAAGTACCTTTTGGTCATATTGGAACATTTACCGACGATCGGAATGTTTTAGTGGTCACGCCAGAAGGAGGAAAAGTGAAGCATACCAAAAAGTATACAACTGAAGAAAATTTACAAGAAACAACGGGCATGTATACTTTAGATGTGAACGGAAATATCAAAGCTGAAGCAACTATAAAAACACAGGGAATTCAGTACGACAATCGCTATCATTTGGAAGATCGTTCGGATGTAGAAAAAGACAAACATTACAAAAAATACTTTCAAACCGTCAACAATGTCAATATTGACAAGGTCGAACTAAAAAACGACAAAGAAGACATTGCTTTTACCGAAAAAATAGCGTTCAATGCGGATGCATATGGCGTTTCAACGGGCGACAGATTATTGTTTGCGCCAAACGCTTTTAACAGAGTAACTAACATTCCAGATCGCTATCGAAATCGTAAATTTCCATTGGAAATTCAACGAGGATATTACGATCAAGACGAATATGATATTACATTGCCAAGCGATTACACCATTGAAGCGCTTCCTGATGCTGTATTATATGAAACCAAATTTGGCACCTATTCGTTTTCCATCACACAAAAAGACGATCAAACATTACACTATAAAAGAACCTTTAAGATTAACGACGGTTTGTATCCCAAAGAAGAATATAAAAACTATCGAAAATTTATCAAAAAAATAGTTCGTTACGATGGTTCAAAAATCGTATTGATCAAAAAATAACCAATTTCCCTATCGTCCAATAATAACAATTCACAAATGAAAAAACACACACTACTCGTGCTTGCTTTATGCTGTTTTGTAACATTGCAAGCGCAAGACTTTGAATTTGGAGAAGTCTCTAAAGCAGAATTAGAAGAAGTAAAACATCCAACAGATCCTGAAGCAAATGCCGCAATTCTTTATGAGCGGAACTATATTACAATGCGCTACATTCAAGGAGAAGGATTTCAAGTAGAAACCAACGTTCATAAGCGCATTAAAATATACAACAAAGACGGATTTGACTGGGCAAGTCACTCAATTCCATTATACAAAGGTGGCGGAGATCGCGAAAAAGTATCTAGTCTAAAAGCGTATACGTACAATTTAGTTGGTGGAAAAATAGAAGACACCAAACTCAGAAAAGACGGAATCTTCAAAGAAAAACGGAATGAATATGTAGATATTCAGAAAATTACGATGCCCAATGTAAAAGAAGGTTCTGTGATTGAATATCGTTACAAAATGATTTCGCCGTATTATGGAAACATCAATGAAGTATATTTTCAATACTCAATTCCAGTAAATCACATTGACGTTTCTTTTGAAGCGCATGACTATTTTACCTATAAAAAACATTATAAAGGCTATTTTAGATTGAATCCAGAAGAAAGTAGTCGTAATGGGAAAATTACCTTGACAGGAAGTTCTAGAGGAAGCCAACCTGGCACTAGTGCTGGAAGGATAAAAACAACTTTTACTCGTGATGAAATTGACTTTACTTATAAAACCACCAAATACGAACTCAAAAATGTACCAGCACTCAAAAACGAAAATTTTGTAAGCAATATTGAAAACTATCGAAGTGCGGTAAAATTTGAACTGGCGCAAGTACAAATGCCGAATCAAATTCCAGAGTACTTTGCACAATCTTGGGATAATGTGGTGAAAACGATTTACAAAAGTAAAAGTTTTGGTGGCGAGTTGGAAAAAGCTTCTTACTTTAAAGATGATATTGACAATTTAATAGCAGGCGAGTCAAACGATATGCGTAAAGCCGCGAAGATTTATACGTATGTGCGTGACAGAATTAAGTGGAACGGAAGTTATGGGAAGTATGCTGACAATGGTGTTCGAAAAGCCTACAAAGAAAAAACAGGTAATGTAGCCGATATGAATTTGATGCTCACAGCCATGTTGCGTCACGCTGGTCTCAGTGCCAATCCAGTAATCTTAAGCACACGTTCGCATGGAATTACGTTATTTCCAACCTTAGACGGATTTAACTACGTAATAACGGCTATTGAAGTAGAAGATGCGGTTATTTTATTAGATGCTACCAATTACTTTGGGGAACCAAATGTATTGCCAATGCGCGCCCTAAACTGGTCTGGAAGACTCATTCGTAGAGATGGAAGTTGGAGTAAAATCAGTTTGATGCCAAAACAGAAAGCGTTGCGTGCAACAATGGCAAATGTTACCTTGGATGACGCAGGAGATTTAACGGGAAAACAACGTACGCAATTCACGTCTCACAATGCATTAACGTTTCGTGAAAGCTATATTCAAGTAGACAAAGACGACTATATAGAAAAACTTGAAAATAGTATTGAAGACATTGAAATTTCTGAGCATGATGTAAAAAATGCTACCTCAGTTGGAAAGCCAATAGTGGAGTCGTATTCGTTTGAAAAAGAATCGCAAGCAGAAATTATTGGAGACAAAATGTACTTTTCGCCTTTATTTTTCTTAGCTACTTCAGAAAATATTTTCAAAGCCGAAGAACGTGTATATCCTGTTGATTTTGGCTATCCTTGGAAACGAAAAATTATGATCAACATTCAATTGCCAGAAGGATACGAAGTAGAATCACTACCAGCAGCAGGAGCTGTAAAGATGCCAGAAGGCTTGGGCGATTATTCATTCAATATTTCAAAAACACCTACAGGAATCAGTGTTGTGATGTCAAGAGAAATCAATTCTCCAGTAATTACACCAGATAAATATGGTGCTTTGCGCGAATTTTACAAAATGTTGGTCGAAAAGGAAAAAGAAAAAGTAGTGTTGAAGAAAATATAAATACCAAAAAAGCGAAAATGTTTCTGCAAAAACGCATGAAATAATTCACTGAAAAACTATATTTTTACGAGTGACTTTATAACACGTTTATAAAGTCACTTTTGTTATTAAAAAACCTAATATAATTTCTTCTAAATTGTCACATCGAGCGCAGTCGAGATGCTTTTAAAATATAATTTTAGATGAAAATATAAGCTAAATATACCTTATGGACCTAAAAGCTGCACAATTACAAGTAGACACTTGGATCAAAGAACACGGCGTTCGCTATTTCAATGAATTAACCAACATGGCACAGCTTACTGAAGAAGTTGGTGAAGTAGCGCGTATTATTGCCAGACGCTACGGCGAACAAAGCGAAAAAGAAAGTGACAAAGACAAGGATTTAGGCGAAGAATTAGCAGATGTAGTTTTTGTAGTGCTGTGTTTGGCAAATCAAACAGGAATTGACTTGCAAGCCGCGTTTGATAAAAAAATGGACAAAAAAACCAAACGCGATCACGATCGTCATCACAACAACGAAAAATTAAAATAACTCTATACGTTTTTAGCTGCTTATAAGTAGATAGCGCGTCATTCTGAACTTGATTCAGAATCACACTATCAAAGCATAGAATAAACAGTATTACAAATAAATACCATGAACATAAAGCTTCAAAAATCAACACTTCATCAACAATCCAACATTGCTATTACAGGTTCCAAAAGTGAATCCAACCGATTGTTACTCTTACAAGCTTTATATCCCAATATAAACATCGCAAACATTTCCAATTCGGATGATGCCACGTTGATGCAAAAAGCGTTGCAGTCTACAGATAGTGTAAAAGACATTCACCATGCAGGCACAGCAATGCGATTTCTCACAGCTTATTATGCTACTAAAGAAGGACAAGAAATCACGTTAACAGGTTCTTCGCGTATGCAAGAACGCCCGATCAAAATATTGGTAGAAGCTTTGCAACAATTAGGTGCAGAAATTGAATACACAAACAACGAAGGTTATCCACCATTACAAATAAAAGGGAAAACGCTACAAGGAAATCAAGTAACATTAGCCGCAAACGTGAGCAGTCAATACATTTCTGCCTTGCTTTTAATAGCTCCGACGTTAAAAAATGGGTTAACGCTTACGCTGGATGGAAACATTACGTCAGTTCCGTACATCAATATGACACTTTCGTTGCTCAATGAACTTGGCGTGGACACAAAATTTGAAGGAAATACTATCACAGTAGCACGATTTAAAGCAACACAAGAAAAGAAGATGTTTACGGTTGAATCTGATTGGAGTTCGGCGTCGTATTTTTATAGTTTAATCGCGCTTAGCGAAATTGGCACAACCATTACACTTTCAGCATATAAACAAGACAGTTTGCAAGGCGATTCATGTTTGGCAGACATTTATACAAAATTTGGTGTCGAAACAATCTTTGAAAACCATTCAATCACATTGACCAAAACGCGTGAAGCAACTCAGGAAACCATCAAGCTTGACTTGAAAAATGCGCCAGACATCGCGCAAACTATTGCGGTAACAGCCTTTGGGTTGCAATTGTCCTGCGAAATGATCGGATTGCATACGTTAAAAATAAAAGAAACCGATCGGTTAGTGGCGCTCAAAGTTGAACTCGAAAAATTAGGTGCTTCGGTTGACATCACAGACGCTTCTTTGCATTTGCACAAAGGAGCAACAATCAACCAAAATATTTCTATAGAAACCTACAAAGATCATCGAATGGCAATGGCATTTGCGCCGTTGGCATTACGCGTTCCCATAACCATCGAAAAAGCAGATGTAGTCTCTAAATCGTTCCCTGATTTTTGGCGAGATTTGCAAAAGATTGGAATCCTTGTCACAGAAAACTAAAAAAATAGGGCAAATACTTGACAACGCCTATGTTGAGATTGTATATTTGCAGCTCTTAAAAAATAACTTATAAGACTTATGGCAAAAAAGCTATCGCATTTTAATTTTGACCTTCCTGAAGAATTACTAGCGGAATATCCTTCCGAACACAGAGATGAAGCACGTTTAATGGTGTTAAATCGCGAAAAACAAACCATAGAACACAAACAATTCAAAGATTTAGTAAACTACTTTGATGAAGGTGATGTAATGGTCTTGAATAATACAAAAGTATTTCCTGCAAGACTTTTTGGAAACAAAGAAAAAACAGGTGCACGCATTGAGGTCTTTTTGTTAAGAGAATTAAACGA
>CAZHSA010000087.1:615-12226 GCA_964535135.1 uncultured Kordia sp. | reverse complement strand
ATTATGTAACGTCATTACATTCTTTTTGGTATCCAGATGAAGATCGGTATAGCCACAAATAAATATGTGTTAAATGCTAACAGACAAAGAAATGCTAGAGATAGCAGAGAAATATATTGATTTTCTTAGTAGAGAATATGATACTGAGTATATGCTTTTTCCAGAGTATAGAGAAAAAATGCCTTATGGAAATATTTATAGCTATGATGGAAAAAAATATTTTGAAACACAAGATATAAAAGATCATTTAATAGGTACAGCTCCTTTTTTGGTCGAAAAAGAATTGGGTAGAGTGGTTCAGTTTGGAACAGCGTATCCTTTAGAAAAGTATTTAGATTTTTATGAGAATAATACATTAGCTCCAAGTTTGGATAGTTATTGGTATCCAGATACAGAAAAGTTTAGTCACAAATAATAAAATTATGCTAGCAGACATAGACATGCTGGAGATAACAGATAAATATTTAAAAAAAACTCCCAACCGAAATATATTTATAATCTTCCAACTCGGTAAGCTGCTGAATATGCTTAGAACTTCCGTTTTTAATTAAGTAGATTTCATCAGAAACGTCGGTAATATCTCGATAAAAATGATCGGTGATGACAATGATTTTTTGTTGCTTTTCTGTGTGAAGTAGCTTTTTAATAGCTTCTATCTGTATAGGAGAAATATGCGAAAACGGTTCGTCGAGCAGAATGACGCGACTTGGCGTTTTAATGGTTAAAAAAACTTCCACAATGCGTCGCTGTCCGCCAGAAAGATGTCCAAATTTCTGTGACAAGTCAAAATCATCTTCTGTAAAAAACACTTGAAAAGCTGCTTCTGAAACCTTGTATAATTGCAATGCCTTACGAATGGACATAAAATCAGGAATAAAACTGTGCTGTGGCAGATACTTTACCAATCCAGTGGTATAAAGTTTTTTCTGAATAATGCGACCATCAAGCTTAATCAATTTATATTTTGGTTTCATCGCGCCAAAAATAATTTTCAGCAAGGTGCTTTTACCACAACCATTGCTACCCAAAATCCCTGTAACGTTTCCTGATGCTGCTTTCAAATACACGCCATACAATAGCTGAACGTTTCCGAAATATTTTTCTATGTTGTCTACTTCAAGCATTTTAAAAAAATAAAAGTTTGACTACTATTACATCTATAACTGATAAAAATAGCAGCCAACATACAATCGTACGATCGTGCATTCCTAAATTATATAGAAAGTACAAACTGCTTTGATCATTCATTTTTCTAATCCCAAAAAACACCAAAGGCAAAACAATCTTTGCTATAAAAATTAAAGGTCCTAAGGGCAATTCAAAAAGTTGACAAAACACATAACAAAGCGTCAGAAAGGAAGTCAAAATCAACAACTCTCTCGCATAAAAGAAGACATTTACAATATATTTCATAAGAATGATGGTATTTTTCAAAGAAAAGCTTTTCTCCCAAAAAGAAGCGTTAAGCTAACGATAAAGACTGTTAAATCATTACTAAAATAAAATATGATTTAAACCTTTACAAGCTTCAAAAGTCCTAGAAGCAAACATTTAAAATAACAATTATGAAAAACATCCTGTATGCACTCGCTATATTATTCACAATAAACTTAGCAGCACAAGAACGTCCTGATCACAAAGGAAAAGACGGAAAAATGAAAGGCCAAAAAGAGTTTCTACAAAATTTAACGCCAGCACAAATTGCAACATTGCAAACAAAAAAAATGACTTTGGTTTTAGATTTGACAGAACGCCAACAAGAAAAAGTATTAGTTTTACAAACAAAAACAGCTACGGAACGCAAAGCAGCAATGGAAGCGCGTAAAGCAAAGAAAGAAAAAGGAGAAAAACCTACTGAAGAAGAACGCTTTCAAATGATGAATGAACGCTTAGATGCCAAGATTGCTTACAAGCAAAGTATCAAAGAAATTTTGACGTCCGAACAATACGAACGTTGGGAAAAAATGCAAGCAAAACGCGGCAAAGGCAAGAAAAAAATGCGCGGAAAACGAAAGGATGACAAATAAGAATCCTGAAAAGAGAAGTTAAAAGGCTTCTCTTTTTTGTTATTTGTGTACAAATTTAGTATTATTGAAGTATTAATGTAGCTAATAACAACCAACAAATTATGAAAAAATATATTACACTATTCACATTTGTATGTGTATTATTTTTAGGAATGCAAACAGCCACTGCACAAAATACTGCAGCAATAAAGGCAAAAGCTCAAACACAAGAATTAACAAGAAGTTTACAATTGACCGATGCGCAAGTAGAAAGCGTATATGCTATATACCTAGCTTATGAAAAAAGTGACAGAGATGTAAAGGCATTGGAAAAATTAGGAGCAGACGTAAATACTGTATTACGACCAGAACAGCAATTACGATTCAATAAAGTGTTTACTCCAGAATTAAATTTGCAAAAGAAATTAGCAAGAGCCAAACAATTAAAGGCGAAAGGCTAAAGAACAAAACAATATAGAAACAAAAAACTCGGTGAATGATCACCGAGTTTTTTTATGTCTTATACTTTCAAAATATCACAATGCTGCAGCAACTTCTTTCACTGCTTTAATGGTGGTATCTAAATCCTCATACGATAATGCATCTGACAAAAACCAACTTTCAAACGCAGATGGCGCAATGTAAATGCCTCTATCTAACAATCCGTGGAAAAACTTTTGAAACGAATCGTTGTTTCCTTCTGCGGAAGACGCAAAATCGGTTACAGGCACATCACAAAAATGTACGGAAATCATAGAGCCAATTCTATTAATTTGATGCGTAACACCAGCTTCAGTCAACACCTTCGCAATTCCTTCATGCAAATACGCAGTTTTTTCCTGTAAACTTGTAAATACCTCATCTCTAGCATTCAATTCTTCTAACATCGCCAATCCTGCAGCCATCGCGAGCGGATTTCCACTCAACGTTCCTGCTTGGTATACAGGTCCTAACGGCGCCAGATGACTCATAATTTCTGTGCGTGAAGCAAAAGCACCTACTGGCAATCCGCCGCCAATTACTTTTCCAAAACATACAATATCCGCATTAACACCTAACAATTCTTGTACGCCACCTTTTGCCAATCGAAAGCCTGTCATAACCTCATCAAATACTAACAAAATATTGTGTGCGTCGCATACATCGCGTAAGCCCTCCAAAAAGCCTTCTACTGGCGGAATACAACCCATATTTCCGGCAACAGGTTCTATAATAATACACGCAATTTCACCTTCATTTTGAGCCACAATTTCTTTTACATGCTCCAAATCATTGAAACGTGCCAACAAGGTGTCTTTCGCAGTTCCTTGGGTAACACCAGGACTGTTGGGACTTCCAAAAGTTACGGCGCCACTTCCTGCTTGAATCAAAAAGGCGTCACTATGTCCATGATAGCAACCTGCAAATTTGATCATTTTATCTTTCCCAGTATAGCCGCGTGCCAAACGAACTGCACTCATACACGCTTCCGTTCCGCTATTTACAAAACGAATCATATCCACATTTGGCACCATGGAAACCGCCAATTCGGCAATCTTGGTTTCAATTTCGGTAGGCATTCCAAAGGAAGTTCCTTTTTTAGCTTTGTCAACTACGGCATCAATCACAGGTTTGTGTGCATGCCCTAAAATCATCGGTCCCCAAGAATTTATATATTCTATATATTGCCTATCATCTTCATCAATGATATAAGCACCTTTGGCTTCTTTTACGAAAATTGGTGTGCCTCCAACGGCTTTAAACGCGCGAACAGGTGAATTTACACCACCAGGAATCACTTTTTGAGCTTCGGCAAATAATGCGCTGCTTCGTTTATATTGCATCTTTTTTATACTATTTTTTTAATTAAAAATCTTTTGGAAGTGGTTTTACAAATAACACCTGACCAACAAAAATTTCATTCGTTTCCAATCCGTTTAAGGATTTTAATTTGGCTACAGTGATTTTGTGTTTTCTTGCAATACTGTACAAGGTATCACCTTTAGAAACGGTATAACGGTCGTTATGTGTAGTTACTTTTTTAGCATCTTCTGGCTTTTTCCCTAACACTTCTGCATCATATTTGTACAACTCGTAGCGTTCAATGAGTGAAATTAGTTTGTTAGGATATTTACGATCAGTTGCGTAGCCTGCTTTTTTTAACCCTTTTGCCCAACCTTTATAATCATCTTTCGGCAATTTAAAAAGTTGTGCATAGCGCGATCTTCCTGTTAAGAATAAAGAATGATCTGTAAATGAATACGCAGGATTGGCATACTTTCGGAAACACTCTTGATCTTCGTCATCATCATGATATACGCGCTCGCCTTTCCAACCTTTATGACATTTAATTCCAAAGTGATTGTTAGATCGCATGGTAAGTTTGCCTTTCCCTGATCCTGATTCTAAAATTCCTTGTGCTAACGTAATACTTGCCGGAATTCCATGCAGTTCCATTTCGCGTTTCGCCACATCGCTATACGTATCAATATATACTTCTGTAGTGCTTCTTTTCTTTGTGGCTTTCGGAGTTTTTTCAGTGCTTTCTGTAGGCGTAGTTTTTACGACTTCAACTTCTTCTTTCGGTGTTGTTTTAACAACTGTAGTCGTTTTTTTCGTTTTCTTTTTTGTTTTGGAAACACGGTTTTGTGTTCCACAACTTGATAATATCAATAAACCTAAAAGTGTATAAATGAGTTGTTTCTTCATGTGTTTATATGATCGTTTTTTGTCCTTTTTGCTGTAGTTTCTGATTCATACCTGCAATTCCTTGTAATCCACCAGAATGAATCGCTAAAATACGATTTTGTTTGCCAAAATGCCCATTTTTGATCAAATCTATGATCCCAAAAAGCATTTTCCCTGTGTAAATTGGATCGAGCGGAATGTTTGTTTGTTGTTTAAATTGATTGATAAACGCGATCAATTCTTCAGAAACGTTCCCGTAACCACCAAAATGATACTTGTGGATCAACTTCCAATTGTTTTTAGTTGTCAACTGTGTGATGCTTCGCTGTAAAAAATCACCTTTCAACGCAGGAAACCCAAGTATTTGTTGATGTGCATGCGCGCCTTCACAAATTCCCGCAATGGTTCCGCCAGTGCCGACAGCACAACAAATAGTATCAAAATCGCGCTCGTTTTCTGTGATGATTTCAGCACAACCTTTCACCGCTAAATCATTCGTTCCTCCTTCGGGTATACTATAAAAACGTCCAAATGTCTGTTTTAATTGTGTTGTACATGCTTCCGAAGTTTTTTCTCGATATGCTTGACGCGAAATAAAGTGAAACTGCATGCCGTTTTGTTGCGCGAATTTCAATGTAGGATTGCTGTCAATTTTGGAGATTAGTTCTTCTCCTCTAATCACACCAATCGTTTTAAATCCATGTAACTTTCCTGCCGCAGCCACTGCCGCAATGTGATTGGAAAACGCGCCGCCAAATGTCAATAAGGTATCTTGGTTTTGTTTTTTAGCTTCCGCGAGATTGAACTTTAGCTTCCTATATTTATTCCCAGAAACAAACGGATGTATCAAATCTTCTCGCTTGACGAATAAACGAACGTCCGTTGCAAAGTTGAGCGTAACTTCTTGAATTGGTATATTTTCTGTTTCAAACTCCATTCAGATCACAAAAATACCGCAAAAAATGACATCCTAGTGATTCTCATATTGAAATATTAAGAATTTGCTTATGATTCGATTTTGGTGTAAATTAGCACCAAACACAACTTCTATGAAACGACAAAGTATTTCATTTACACAACCTAATGATGAATGGTTAAAAGCACAAGTAGATAGTCAAGAATATTCAAGCAAAAGTGAACTTGTCAATGATTTAATTAGACAAGCAAGACAGCAACAAATAGAAATTGACTGGATTAGAGCCAAATTAGAAAATGCTGAAAATAGTGGATTTACTACGAAAAGTAAAGAAGAAATTTTGGCACAATCTAAGTCTTCACTTAATGCGTAAATACAAATTAAGCAACACTGCAAAAGACGCCTTAATTCGCATTCATCAGTACGGAGTCAAAAAATTTGGAATGGTACAAGCTGATAAATATTTTGATGCTTTCTTTCAATATTTTGATATTATTGCCAAAAACCCTTATTCATTTGAATCTGTCGATTTTATAAAGAAAGGGTACAGACGCTGTACGTGTGGTGCTGACAATATCTACTATAAAATAAATACTAATATCGTTGAGATCATGGCAATTATTGGTCGACAAGATGTGAAGAAAATCCTCTAAACTTGCAGATACAACAACAGTTCATTACTCAAACAACAAACTCCCAATTTCTATAGTGCCGCTTCTTTTTTCCAGATGCACAACAGTTACTTTTTTCTCCTCATTCTTCTTTCCATAATTTCTGTACATCGTCACTTTAATGATAGTTGGTCCTGTTATTTTTTGCACATTGTGACTGTAGTGATTTACGTACACTTTATACGTTCCTTTCATCACTTCTTTCATTAAAAACGTTTCGGGGCCGTAACCTTCTTGTATGTTATTCGACAGTAATCCGCCTATTAATGTACGTCTATTATTATAACTAGCTCTTTCACCTCTAGGATCAACAACCCACAAATCAATATTGGTGTTATCGTGATTCCAATCAATGACAACGCGTATGTCCATAGGCATTTCTGAAAAAATATCTTGTTGCGCTTTGGTTAGTTTCAATTCCTTTTTATACAAATTCACCAAACGCGTCAACTCTATAAACGCAATATTTTCAATTCCTGTAAATCGTCCACTTTCATCTTTTTCAATTAATTGCCCGTCATATAACGTATACAACACGTCATAACTTTCTTGAATCTTTCCAATTTGCTCATACGCTAAGGCTACATCTCTGTACGATTGTGGTTCTTCAGGACGTAATTCCAATATCTTTTCATAGACAGTGACAGCCATTTCATAACGTTTAAAGTATTCTAATTTGTAAGCTGCCGCTTTGAGCAATTCATGATCATTCAACTTGATTTCTATTAAATTTGTAATGACAGTAACCGCAATTGCTGTCGCTCCACGCGAATGAAAAAAATCGGCTACATCTACATAGAATGTTGGTATATCTGCATACTGTTTGCGTATTTCTAAATACTTTTTGTACGCTGCTTCTACTGTGATTTCGTTCTGTAATGCTAGAATATATAATGTATTTGGATTCCACGACTTTAACGCAATTTTCTCTTTCACTTTTTTAGTAGTAACTATAATAACTCCATGAGCGCCTCTAGTTCCATAAATTGCTGTCGCTGCATACTCTTTCAATACACTTACACTTTCAATTTTTTCTTTTTTTAATTGCTGAAATGTGTGTTGATCAACCACTTTACCATCAACAACATATAATGGCAGATCACTTGGAATTGAACTACGAGATCGCATCAATATTTCCTTCTGTTTCCCAGGCGCATGAGAACCGCTTTGTACAGTAATCCCTGATCCTTCAGAACCATCTAAAATTTGTACTTGTTGCGTAACATCTTCAAGTTCATCATCTAGTGCTTTTATCGGAATTTGTTCTATACGCTTGGTTGCGACAGTTGTCATAGATTTTTCATCTTTTTTTATACCCGAAGCGTACGCAACAATTTGCAAATCGTCTAGTAATTCATAGTCTTCTTTCATCGTTACATCAATCATATTAGATGTTACAAGTACTTCAACAGTTTTATATCCTATATAACTAAACACCAACGTTTCGCCAATAAGCGCATCTATTTTATAGTTACCATCAAAATCGGATTGCGTTCCTCTAAACATTCCTTTTATATGAATAGTTGCAACTGGTAAAGGATACCCAGATTCATCGGTAATGACACCCGTAACCGAGATTGCTTCTCCCCATCTTTTATCGCCTTTATCTGGATTTAGAAATTCGTGTGCATACCAATTTTTAATACCTTCGTACGTACTTTGAAGATTGTTTTTTCGGTTTACAATGTGTTGTTTTCGCAGTGCTTCTTGCCTTTCATAATGCGCTAAAAGCTTTGTATATTGTTCCATCAACTCTGCTGGTGGTTCAATTTTATACCGAACATAATCTTGAATACGATCTAGAATAATCATAGATGTATAATCGGTAATCAAGTCATATTGCTTTGCTAAGGAAACGATAGCATTTTTATTGGCAGTTTTGTGTTGATTTAAAACGCCTAGTTTCTGCTTTGCCCATAAGCGTCTTACTTCTTTTGTTCCGTTGGTGGCATATATCTTTACAGGAATTTTCTCTGAAACTTTCCCTCCATACCCAAATAACAACTCTATCGTAGCATCCTTTGAAAATTGTCCACTGATTGAAAAGTCTTGGTACACATTTACACGTTGTTTCGGATATACTTCACGCACGCTTTCATTGTGTTTTACGCCTAAAAACTGATAGATTTCTTTCTTTAAAAGTTGTGCTGCTTTCGGATAATCGAGTCGTAGTAAATTGAGATAGTTTCCGCCAGATTGCGTAGTGAGTGCTTGTAAACTTTCATGATTGGCAGACACCAATGAATTGATAGCATATACAGGTATTTTTCGTCTGATAGCGAAGTCGCCCAAGTTTGCCAAACCGTCCGAAAATAGCAGGATTTCATCAGTATTTAGCTTCACATTCTCAAATAGATTTAATTTTGTACCACCATCATAGTGAACATTGCGTATGGCAGCTAACAAATTTGACACATCGCCCTTTTTAATTTTAAACGTTTTTTCTGTTTGAATTGTATTGTTGAACACGATTAAATCGACTTTTACATCCCGTAAATAGTCTAGATAAGACGTTAATACGTTCAACTCTTTTTCAATAGCTCTGTAACGCATTGAATAGGAAGCATCCCAAAGTATCGTAATTTTTTTCGGTTTTTCTTTTAATCGAAATGTAGGTTGTAGCGATTTGTAGTAATGAAAATACTCATTGTAGGTCGCCATATGTTCTTGATTGTTCCTATTTCGAATTTGAATCGCAATTGGTTCCGTTGGCGCATGATTGTTCTTTGAAACAGTTGCCACATAGGCTTCTCCATTTTTTTGAAAGTAAAAATCATTGTAACTCGTTTTAGTAACAACAGGTTGTGCTCCGCTAAACACATTCATCACAATAGAAAAATTTGTCAACGTATGCGAAATTCCCAAAGGCACATCATAGCTCTGCTTGCCATCTAACATGCTTAATTCTTGTTCAAACTTTAAAATAATATGCTTACTACTTTTAGGGAAAATTGGATAAATACGTGCTTTATAATTGTTTCCCTCGGTCTTTTCTAACAGCCCTGGATCTATTTTTCGTCGTATCGTAGTTTCATAGGCAACTCTTCCCAATTCCTTTTCCACGATCACAGCATCACGCATTGTACCATTAACGTCCATCGCAAAGCCTGAAACACTTTGTCCTTCTCCCAACGGAAATACCAACTCGCCTTCCAACGTTCTGTTTAATCCGTTGTAAAATTCCATGTCATAGGTCGTTACCGCTAAGTTTCCAACAATATCTACGGTTACTTGTAAATCGGTTAATTGTAAATCTTGTCCGTCCTTTACAGTGACTTTAGGTGTATTTTGGGAAAATACATTCATAGTGAGCAGCAGTAACAAGGAGAAGTATCTTTTTTTCATGAGAGTCCAATTTTAATTTCAAAACAAAACTCAGCATTTATAAAACTATAGAAAAGGAGGAATGAGTCAATGCATCTTTTTAGTGAGGTAACTTTAACCGCATACATCGTTTAAACGGAATCAAGTTCAGTATAAGCTTCACTTCTTAAGGAATTCGTTGATTTCCAATAGCAAGTATTTTTCTGAGGATACTAATTCTTGCGTTAATAACATCAACATTTCTTTTTTTTCTTTAGCTGTCGATTTAATATTTTGAAAGACGAAGTCAGCGCTTTTTTCGAGTTTTAATTCGATAATTTTCTTCGATTGATCTATTTCAGACAATGCAGATAGTTTTTCAAATTCTATCAATTCAATATTTGTATTGGCTAGTGCTTTCCAAGAATAATTCTTTATGGAAGGTCCATAAATTCCTCCTGCCTTCTTTATAACGTCTATCATTTGAAAAGTTTCATCGTGCATATATTTTTGTAACGTATCTAGAAGTACCTGTTGTTTTGAAATACTTTTTTGTATGTCAATACTACTTTCATCTAATTCTTTGGTAATTGAAGTGAAAATTTGATTCAAATACTTTTCACTCTTTCGGTCTTCATTCCAATTATTAATTAACAATGCAACCAGAATTCCAATGATTACGGGAATAACTTCTCTTATTAACTTCTTTACTTCCTTCATATATACTAGTTTTTTATTCCTATTGTATTTCTATTTTCACCGCTAACTTCTACATATACCGCAAAAACTGAAACAACTTGCGTTTCTTCAAATAGGTAAAATCGCGTTCATTCTGATAGGCTTCGCGTTCAAAGCTTAAATTGCGATAGGCTTTCTGTCGGTTGCCATACTTACACCATCGAAACAACCATTCCGACACATACAAAATATAAAAAAACACAATTAACAACTCTAGCTGTTGTCGCAAATGAATGCGTTCATGATGTACCAAAACCGCATTGCTTTTGTCTTCTGCTTCACGCAAAAAAATAAAAGGATACAAGGTAATTCCCCGAAAACCTCTAGGAACCATATATTTCGACACAAAAACCATGACTATAGCGGATATAAATTTAAGGCAATTTAAGTACCTTTGTCAAAATGAAGAAATTAATTCCCATCGAAGAAGGTGATTTTTATCTTTCGCCAGAAGGTTATAAGGTATTTACGGAGCAATTTCACCTGAAAAGAGGCTATTGCTGCGAAAGCGGTTGTAGACATTGTCCGTACGGATTTAATAAGAAAAGAAAATAAGATTTCATGGATGTTAACTTTATGAAATATAAACGTACCACTGCACAATTTCACCGTGTAGACATTCGCTATCCGTAGCACATTTTAACGAATACTATACTTTTTAAAATGATGCATAACTCTACAATTGACATAAAAATGACGTTTACCAAACATATATTACAAGGAATTCCAAACGAATTACCAGCACCAAAACCTTACGATCCTGCAATCAATCATGCGCCAAAGCGTAAAGACATATTATCTCCAGAAGAAAAGAAATTAGCACTGCGAAATGCACTGCGCTACTTTGATAAAAAACATCACGAAATATTGCTCCCTGAGTTTAAAAACGAATTGGAAACGTACGGACGAATTTACATGTATCGTTTTCGTCCCAATTATAAAATGTACGCGCGTCCGATAGACGAATATCCTGGAAAAACGAATCAAGCAAAAGCAATTATGCTCATGATTCAAAACAACCTAGATTACGCCGTTGCACAACATCCGCACGAATTGATTACCTATGGTGGAAATGGTGGCGTATTCCAAAATTGGGCACAATATCTATTGGTAATGCAGTATTTGGCGGAAATGAACGAAGAACAAACCTTAGTGATGTATTCTGGTCATCCGTTAGGCTTGTTTCCATCACACAAAGATGCGCCAAGAGTTGTAGTAACAAACGGAATGATGATTCCGAACTATTCCAAACCTGACGACTGGGAAAAATTCAACGCGCTTGGCGTTACACAATACGGACAAATGACCGC
>CAZHSA010000087.1:0-605 GCA_964535135.1 uncultured Kordia sp. | reverse complement strand
CAGGAAGTTATATGTACATCGGTCCGCAAGGAATTGTGCACGGAACCACAATTACGGTATTGAATGGCGGACGAAAGATCTCCAAAAACGGAGAAGGTCTGGAAGGAAAATTATTCTTAACAGCCGGATTGGGCGGTATGAGTGGCGCACAACCAAAAGCAGGAAATATTGCAGGTTGTATCACGGTATGTGCCGAAGTAAATCCGAAAGCGACGCAAACACGCCATTCTCAAGGTTGGGTGGATGAAGTTGTATACGACTTGGACAAATTGGTCAGCAGAGTCAATTCCGCGAAAGCGAACAAAGAAGTAGTTTCCATCGCCTATCAAGGAAATATTGTAGATGTTTGGGAAAAATTTGACGAGGAAGATGTATTTGTGGATTTAGGAAGCGATCAAACCTCGCTACACAATCCGTGGGCTGGTGGCTATTATCCGATGGGACTTTCCTATAAGGAATCCAATGACATGATGGCGAACAATCCTAAACTATTCAAAGAAAAAATACAAGAAACATTGCGCAGACATGCAACTGCCGTGAATAAACATACCGCAAAAGGAACGTATTTCTTCGATTATGGAAATGCCTTTTTGTTGGAAGCTTCG
>CAZHSA010000086.1:0-12227 GCA_964535135.1 uncultured Kordia sp. | reverse complement strand
AACAAAATATATTGATCTTGTGGATCAAACCTATTATTTTCCACAAGACGAATATGCTTTACATGAAGGAAATTTACACTTTCATGATATTGACATGATGGAGTTGATAAAAACTTATGGAACTCCTTTAAAATTTACATACCTGCCACAGATTTCTCATAACATTCAACGAGCAAAAAAGTGGTTTCAAAAAGCAATTGACACTCATAATTATCAAGGGAAATATCAGTACTGCTACTGTACAAAAAGCTCTCATTTTAATTATGTAATTGATGAAGCTTTAAAAAATAATGTCCACATAGAAACGTCATCTGCATTTGATATTAATATTGTAAACCATTTTAAAAAAGAAGGTAAAATATCAAATGAAACCTACATTATTTGCAATGGATTTAAGCGTGATTTATACATTCACAACATTGCACAACTAATCAATAGTGGACATTACAACTGCATTCCAGTAGTTGATAATTATGAAGAATTAAAACTTCTCAACGAGCAAATTCATACAAAATTTAACATTGGTATTCGAATTGCTTCTGAAGAAGAACCAAAATTTGAATTTTATACGAGCAGACTCGGAATAGGCTATAAAAACATTGTTAAGTTTTATAAAGAACAAGTCGTTGGCAAGCCAAATGTATCATTAAAAATGCTGCATTTTTTTATCAATACAGGCATTCGAGATACGGCATATTACTGGAACGAATTGCACAAATGTTTAAAGGTGTATGTAAAGTTAAAAAAGATTTGCCCAACATTAAATGCCTTAAACATTGGAGGTGGATTTCCCATAAAGAATTCGTTAGCATTTACGTATGATTATCAATATATGGTTGATGAAATTATCAATCAAGTCAATATTGTTTGTCAAGAAGCACAAGTAGATGTTCCAGATATTTTTACTGAATTTGGAAGTTTTACTGTGGGTGAAAGTAGTGGAGCTGTGTATGAAGTATTGTATCAAAAACAGCAAAATGATCGTGAAAAATGGAATATGATCAACTCTTCGTTCATTACCACATTGCCTGATACTTGGGCAATAAATAAGCGTTTTATCATGCTACCTATCAATCGTTGGCATGAAGAATATGAACGTGTGCTTTTAGGAGGACTCACGTGTGATAGCGACGATTATTACAATAGTGAACAACATGTAAACGCAATCTATTTGCCAAAATATGAAAAAGATAAACCATTATATATAGGTTTTTTCAACACAGGAGCGTATCAAGAAACTATTGGTGGTTACGGCGGATTGCAACATTGCTTAATTCCACAACCCAAACGAATACTTATTCAAAAAGATACAAACGGAAACATAACAACTCAACTTTTTGCTGAACAACAAAAAGCAGAAGAATTTTTAAAAATTTTAGGATATAATGATAACGAATAAAACGTACGCAGGCATTCCTGAATCGTATGCAAAACTAGACACTTCAAAAATAGTACTCATCCCTGTTCCGTATGACGGAACTAGTACTTGGCAAAAAGGAGCCGATAAAGGACCAGAAGCATTCTTAGATGCATCTGAAAATATGGAATTATACGATATAGAAACTGACTCTGAAGTATATAAAGAAGGAATTTATTTAGCTGAATCTGTTACTGAAAATAGTTCTCCTGAAGCTATGGTAGCAGCTGTTCACAAAGTGACAAAACAGTACATCAATAAGAATAAGTTTGTGACTCTATTTGGAGGCGAACATTCAATTTCTATAGGAAGTATACGTGCATTCAATGAATGTTACAACAGCCTAACCGTATTGCATATTGATGCGCATGCTGATTTGCGTAAAGAATATGAAGGAAGCAGTTGCAACCATGCGTGTGCTGTATATGAAGCTAGTCAAACTACAAACTTGATTCAAGTAGGCATCCGAAGTATGGACATTTCAGAAACACGTGTTATGAACGCTGAAAAAGTCTTCTTTGCACACGATATGGCTACCAATGAATATTGGATGGATAATGTAGTAGACGTACTCACTGAAAATGTATTCATTACTTTCGATTTAGATGCTTTAGATCCTTCTATCATACCAGGAACAGGAACGCCAGAACCTGGAGGTTTATTATGGTATGAAACCTTAGAGTTTTTAAAAATGGTATTTGAAGAAAAAAATGTAGTCGGATTTGATATTGTAGAATTATGCCCAGAAAAAAGCAACAAGCGTTCTGAGTTTTTAGCTGCCAAACTCTATTATAAAATGCTATCGTATAAATTCATGGAAACTCATGACGATGATGAAGATGAACGCAATTTTAGTGATGACTCTCCATTTTCAAAAATTTCAAAATTTAAAGACACAGACGACTATGAATAAAGGAACGATATCAAACTTTATAGAAAACCATTTTTTACACTTCAACGCTGCTGCTCTGGTAGATGCTGCCAAAGGATATGAAGCACAATTACAGCAAGGATCAAAAATGTTAGTCTCGTTAGCAGGCGCAATGAGTACTGCCGAAATAGGGAAAATATTTGCTGAAATCATTCGACAAGATAAAATACATATTATCTCATGCACAGGAGCTAATTTGGAAGAAGATATTATGAATTTAGTGGCGCATTCTCATTACAAAAGAGTGCCAAATTATAGAGATTTAACACCTTCGGACGAGTGGGAACTATTACTAAAAGGACTCAATAGAGTAACCGATACCTGTATTCCGGAAGAAGAAGCTTTTCGTCGTTTACAAAAACACATTTTCAAAATTTGGAAAGAAGCTGAGGAAAATGAAGAACGCTTTTTTCCTCATGAGTTTATGTATAAACTGTTACTGTCAGGTGTATTAGAAGAATATTATGAAATTGATTTAAAAGATTCTTGGATGTATGCTGCGGCAGAAAAAAACTTACCAATGGTTGTTCCTGGTTGGGAAGACAGCACTATGGGAAATATTTTCGCGTCATATGTCATGAAAGGAGACTTAAAAGCGTCTACAATGAAATCAGGAATTGAGTATATGACCTTTTTGGCAGATTGGTATACGGACAATTCCGAAAATGGCATTGGTTTCTTTCAAATTGGCGGTGGCATTGCTGGCGATTTTCCTATTTGTGTAGTACCAATGTTGTATCAAGATTTAGAACGAGAAGACACACCTTTTTGGAGCTACTTCTGTCAAATATCAGACTCAACCACAAGTTATGGTTCTTATTCTGGAGCTGTTCCCAATGAGAAAATTACGTGGGGAAAACTAGATGTAGATACGCCCAAATTCATTATAGAAAGTGATGCTACCATTGTAGCGCCACTCATATTTGCCTATTTATTAAACCTATAAAACCTACTCAAAAAATGAAAAGAGTTATTGTCGATTATCAAAAATTGACACAAAAAATTTTAGACCTATTAGTGGAAAAATACCCTGATGGTTATGACGATTTAGATATCATCAAATTTAAAAATGCGAAAAATGAAAGCATAGAAGCTGTTGAAGTCAGGACAGACGATACCATCTATTTGGTAAAAGTAAGCAAACGATTGGCAGATTCTATTGAAAATTACGAGGATGATAAGAATGATTTAGAGGATGACGTAAACGGAAATGAAAATGATTTTATAGATGATTTGGATTAAAAATGAAGAGAACACACAAAGAAAAATCGAGATTACTTATTGTAAGTAATTTGGAAGTCTTGGTCTTACGAAAAAAAGCAGCTAAGAAAGCGTACGGACTTATTGGTGGATTTTTTAAAAAAGGGGAAACACCTGAATCTTGCTTAATAAGAGAAACCTTTGAAGAAGTTGGAGTGTGTTTGGACTATCAAGATTTTCAATATGTCTCAACATCTTGTCACATATTCAATAAAAAACCAACGTGTACAAGACATTATTTTCTTTTAAAAAACATAAGAAAAACGTTTTTACTACAAAAACCTCATAAATTCACAGCACTAGAATGGGTGAATTGGATAGAAGCTTGTCAGTATTTAGGTGATTCTGATAGGAATGCTTTAGAACGTTTTTTCTTTACACAACGCGGAAGTGCTAACTAAAATTTGTTGCTTATGAGCTATTATGAAACACAACAAACAAAGAGTGAAGAAGGTATTTTTATCAATTATAGTAACGGATACTATACTTTCGTTTTTTCTTTTGAAGAAAAAATAATTTTTGAAGAAATTTCAAAAAGTGTATTAGAAGAGTTTAATCTACAGAATGGTACATTACTAAACAAAACGTTTAATGTAACCTACGAAGAGATCATTAACGATTTAGATGATGATGATTTTATCATTTTTAAATTACTAAAGTTAGAGTTGCTAGATGAATACTAAATCATGAGTATTCATCTATTCTCTAATGATGAAGCATTTACTAACGTATAATGGTCTTTTACATTCTTCCACAAAAAAGGTTACATATTGAAAGTTTGCAATCACAATCAGAGGTGTATAATCTACGAATGTTAAAAGCCGAAAAACAGGGTAAGTTGCATCTACTAAAATTGTCTAAGAAGAATAATTTTTCTTAGACAATTTTTCTATACAATGATCATTCTTCCGCCCAATCAAAATATTTAGACTTAATGGTGTCTTTCTCTGCTTCCAAATAAGCAATAAATGCATTGGCAACTGGCGAAAGCGATTTATTTTTTAACCACACAATATTCCATTGTGTATGTATTGGCAATCCTTTATGATTAATAATTTTAATAGCACCATCATCAACCGCGTTTTTAATTCCTAAAAGTGGCATGATAGAATAGCCCAAGCCTGCAATAACGGCTTGTTTTAAAGCTTCGTTTGAGGTCAGCTCAATTTTCTTTTGGATGGACACATTTTTCCCGTCAATAAAAGCTTCCATCGCATTACGTGTAGCCGAACCCTTTTCGCGGTAAAGCAAAGGTTCTTCTACAAAAATGTTTTCTATTTTACCGTTGCGTTTCGATTCGCGTTCTTTTCCGCCAACCAAATACAAACTGTTTTTTAATAAAGGAAGCGTTTCTAATGATAAATGTGTCGGCAATACAGAAACCAATGCAAAATCAACTTTGTTTTGTTCTAAATCTTTGACCACATTTTGCTTATTTGTTACGTCAATAGAAAAATCAATGCCTGTGTGCTGATTCACAAATCCAGAAAGATAATACGGCATCACATATTTTCCTGTTGAAACACAAGAAAGCGTTAGTTTTCCCGCTAATTTGCCTTGATATTCCTTGGTTTTATGATCAATTGTAGAAACTTCATCCAAAATATTTTGCGCAGTCACAGCAATCTCTTTTCCAAAATTGGTTACGTATAATTTTCTACCGACAACTTCAGTTAACGGAAGCGGAAATTGGTCCTGAAATTTTTTAAGTTGAATAGAGACAGCTGGTTGTGTTAAGAATAGAGCTTCAGAGGCTTTGGTAATGCTTTGTTTTTTTACAATTTCAACAAAAACTTTAAGTTGGTGTAAGGTGTAGTTCATAAATATCGCTTATGTTTTATATAATAAATATAAATAAAAATATATGAATATAAAGCACAATCTTTGCATTATTAAATTTTAGTAATGTCAAAAACAATTACACTTAACAATCAGATTAAAACGTCTATTCGTTCAGTTAAAGTAATGAATAATGACTTAATTTTTGCTATAAAAATAAATAAAAATTGGCTGCTTGCATGGATGAAGCGTTTTGCATTCATGACAGTTTTATTAGGATATGTAATAATCACGTACATCAGTTATAATTTGGGTTCAGGACATTTTTGGACTCTTATTAAAGTAGGAATTATTTTAGGAATGCTATCATTTTTTGCACAAGGTAAAATTAATAACTAAGTATTAATATTAAGTATTATGACAACAACAGAAGTAACTCACAAAGTTAAATTGGTAGATGGGAAATTTACTGCTATGGAAGCGAAAGAAGTAATCAATTCATTAATTGATGAGAAAATCAACTTTCACAAAATTCATCGTTTGGCATTGTGCGAAGGCGATGTAAACACTGACACAACATTTGATGATAGTAGAGTAGGGCAGCTTATGCGTGAAAAAGAAGATTTCAGAGAAGTCTATTTAGAAGCAAAAAGAGCTGGAAAGCAAGTCCGAATACATGGAACTCTAGAAATAGAAATCATTGACTAAAAGGTAGTAAATATACCTTAAACAAATCGTAATGGACTTACATTTACTATTCGATAATTTATCGAACCCAGCATTATTATTTTTTGTTTTAGGAATTTTCGCAGCGCAAGTTCGAAGCGATTTAGAAATTCCGAAAAGTTCTTCAAAATTTCTGTCTTTATATCTCTTGCTTGCCATTGGTTTCAAAGGTGGACAAGAATTAGCACATAGTAGCTATACAGCAGATATTGGTTGGTCGCTCGTTATGGGAATTGCACTTGCCACTATTGTTCCACTGTATTCGTACTATATATTGCGTTTAAAATTTACGGTAGACAATGCCGGAGCTATTGCCGCAGCGTATGGTTCTGTAAGTGCCGTAACTTTTGTAACGGCAATCAGCTTTTTAGAGTTAGAAAATATTCCATTCGGCGGACATATGGTCGCGGTGATGGCATTAATGGAAGCTCCATCCATCATCGTGGGTGTGTTGTTAATGCGAATTCACTCCAATGGAAAGAAGTCGTCCAGAGAAATGCTAGGACTCGTAAAACATGCAGTCACAAACGGTAGTGTATTGCTCATATTAGGAAGCTTGGTCATTGGTTTTTTAGCCAGTGATGCACAAGCAGAAGGAATCAAGCCCTTTACAACTGATATATTTAAAGGATTTTTGGCAGTTTTCTTACTAGACATGGGAATTACTAGTGGAAAGAAAATTGGCGCACTGATCAAAAAAGGATGGTTTGCATTGATATTTGCCATCTTTATTCCGCTAGTCAATGGAATTACAGTAGCCTACACATCGGCGCATGTGTTAAGCAGCGACGGAGATCGTTTATTACTGTCCATTTTAGCAGCTAGTGCCTCCTATATTGCCGTGCCAGCTGCGATGCGAATTGCAGCACCAAAAGCGAATCCGAGTTTATATTTGCCCATGGCATTAGCCATCACATTCCCGTTCAACATTACGTTGGGAATGCCGATATATATGTGGTTCATACAACATTCATAAAAAACCACAACACCAAGTTTTTCATAAGTGACTAGGTGAAGCCTTGCTACAATAATGTAGTGAGGCTTTTTTTATGATAAAAATTACTTTTTCTCCTTAAAAATTGCTTCAAATGCTCCATAAGCAGCCAAGTGCAGCGCATCTCCATGATCTTGCGCTTCTAAAAATTTAAAATTCAACGTGTATTTTTTCTCACCTTCAATATTGAGTTTGTAATACAATTCTTTGGCTACACGTTCCATAGTTGGCCCTTCTTTGCCAACAGCGATATAAATGAATTTTTGTTTTTGAAATGTTGCAGGTGTGAATTTTAATAGCGATTCATCATCCCACCATAAACTTGGACTCACAATAATATAATTGTCAAAAAGTTGCGGTTTTTTAAATAAAATTTCTGCTGCTAATAAACCACCAAGCGATTGTCCAATGATCGTTTTTGTATCAGTAATTCGGTAATTTTTGGCGATATACGGTTGCAGTTCTTTCTCAATAAAATCTATAAAATCTTTTGAGCCGCCTGTGGTGGGAAATTCTTCTTTATCTTTTTTATTTTTTGTGGGAAAGGTAAAATCGTGTTTTCGATCTATATTAGAAATGCCAACCACAATCGACTCCGGCACCATGTTGATCCACGAAAAAGAGCCAAATTGTACCAAACCTGCAATGTGAATAAAGTCTTCATTCATTGATCCATCTAACAAATAAATAACAGGATAGTTTCCAGTCTTTTCTATGGTATAGCTTTCTGGTAAATATATATTAAGAATTCTGTCTTGTTTGAGAATTGTAGATGGAAACGTTACAGATTCACCAATAGTAATGGGTTTCTTCTGAATGTTTTTTTCTTGGGCAGAAAGTAGCGTACACGCTAAAAATGTACAAATACATAGTAAAAGGTACTTTTGATTCATGTGTGTAAGTATTTATGTGATGAAGAAAACGATGAGATTGCATTCACAAAGTTTTTTATTAAAAATAAAAGATTCAACATTACTTTTTAATGGCTTCTTCTAGTTTTTCTAAAAGTGGCTGAATAGTATTCATAACTTCTTTAATAACATCCTGTTTTATTTCCTCAACTAACGCTTCTCTATCTTCTGTATTCAATTTAATTGTTGCTGTATTTGCAGCATCTGTAATTGCTCCTTTTATTTTTTTGACATACTATGTTAGGTTTAAAGTTAATTTTTTCTAAATATAGAAATTATTATTAGTAACTTTTATATATGATGAAAATACAAAAGCCTCACTATTGCTAGCAAGGCTCTATACTATATATTTTTTGATTACAATTACGAAAGGCAAATACGCTCTTGTAGTTTTTGCATTAACTTTGTCTTTAATTCAATGATTTCAGGTGTTTGTTCTTGACGGTGATAATAATCTATCATCAACTTTGCGTAGTTGATAAATACATCATCTGTTGGAATTGGTCCTGGTTCAAAATCATAAATTTGATCTTCTGGCAAGTTAAAAAATGCGCCACCAGTAGTATGATTTACACGATCGTGCTCCAATTCATAATTCTTCGCGTCCGCAGTAATATCACCATCTTTCTCACAACAACCATAAATATGTAAAGTCATATACCGATCCGTAGACGGATTTCCCATTTGGTGAATCATCGCGTTTACCACTTTTACAATAGAACCTTCAGTTAAAATTTCTTTCTTTGCAAAACGCAATTGATTATTTCTATTTTGATAGATAAAATGATGTACATTTCCAAACACTTGTACCACGCCCCATTGTGTATATCCATGATTGTGAATAGAAGAGTAGTCGCCAGGATTCCAAGACATTGCCATAATTTCAAACTGTCCACCGTCATAAATCATCTTACGTCCGTAACCATCTTCAATAGGGTGATCAAAATCAGCATACGTTTCCAAATCTTGTTGTGTGATTTGTGCACGCTGAACAAATTTCTCAATGTGTGCCGCTGTGACTTTTTCTCCACTATCAATAGCATCTTGAATCCATGTTTTTAAGTTTTCCAATGCGGGAGCTAAAACTTCTTCTTGTAACATCATGTCCTGTGTGGTTTTTTAAGTTTACTTTTTTATTCTACTATTTTATAATATACTGCATAATTATCATGTCAATCCATTGTTCATTTCTGTATCCAATTTCTTGTTGACGACCTACTACAGTATACCCTAATTTTTCATTATATGCAATACTTGCCGTATTTGTGGCAAAAACTTTGGCAACCAAATGTTTGTATTGTAACAGTTTACATTGTTCAATGACAAACTTTTTCATTTGTGTTCCGTAGCCTTTTCCTAATTCCGTTTGCGTAAAATATACGGCAGTTTCACATGCAAAACGGTAGCCTTCTCGATCACTGTAGCGTTTTATAATTCCCCAACCAATCACAATTTCGTTTTGTGTAAAAACATATAATTTTTCTCGATTGTTGAATTTTGCTATCCAACCCGCAATGTCTGTTGCGGTTTTATGGGTTTCTTCCATATTAGAAGAGCCCAAAGTGATGTATTCGTTATATATATCTGCAATAAGCTGATATTCAGTTGTTATTGCTTCTCTTATTTCTATTCCTTGTTGCATATCAATCTTTCAATGTCAATACTTTTCCTGGTGTTGTATTTTGTATTTCTTTATGTTGAATGAGATGCGAACCGTTTACCCACAAATGTTCAATTCCTGATGATAATTCTCTAGGCGATAAATACGTGGCATTTGCTTTTACAGTGTTCGGATCAAACAACACAATATCTGCATAATAATTTTCGGCAATTAAACCTCTGTGTTTTAACTGAAAAAACTCAGCAGGCAAATACGTTACTTTATGAATGGCTTCTTCCCAGCTCAACAGTTGTTCTTCGATGACAAAGCGTTGTAAATATTCGGTAAACGCTCCGTATGATCGCGGATGCGGTTGTCCAATACTTTTTGGCGCATTGATAGGATAACTCCACGAATCAGTACAAATCATGCTGTGTTCCCAAAGTACAGCCGTGTCAATATCTTTTTGATCAATACAATGATATACAACCCACGTTTCGGTACTTGCGGCTAAAATAGCTGCGATCGCTTGCGCGAGAGAAATATTCTGTTCTTCAGCAATTTCAGAAACATTTTTATTGTAATAATCTTTCAAGTCGTCCGAAATGATCAACATGCGTGATAGGTCGTAATCTTTCTTCTGGATCCATTCCGCAATAGCGGCAACATTGTCGGCATCTTTCATTTTTTCCGCTACAGCGGGAATGCCATCTTGCAACATATATTTAGGGATGAACGCGCGCAATTTGGTTGATACTGCTGTGTATGGATATACGTCGCAGGCAGCTTGTAATTCACTCGTTTTATTAAATTCCTCCAATAGGTTGAGAACTTTCGGAATTTTTCCCCAGTTTTCTTTTTCTGCGGCTTTGATATGACTGATTAACACGCGAATGTTTGCTAGTTTTCCGATCGTTAACGCTTCTTCCACTGCTTCTTCCAATCCGTCACGTTCATTACGTACATGTGAAGCGTATACGCCACCTTTTTCCGCAGTTACTTTTGCTAGAGTAACAATTTCATCCATTTCGGCAAAACAACCTGGCGCGTATATTAATCCTGTGGAAATCCCCAATGCACCTTCGTCCATAGCTTCCGCCAACGCGGTTTTCATGGCTTCGAGTTGTTGCGGTTGTAAATTGTGCCAGTCGTCCATATTTCCTGCGCGAAGCGTACTATGTCCGACCAATGTGGCAATGTTAAATTGTAATGTATCTTGTATTTGATCAAAATATTCTTGAAGCGATCGCCATTCGAACGGAAAGCCAATTTCGTCTGATAAACGATTCATGGTATTGTCTAAATGTGGCGCAATCGGTGCTGGAGAAGTACCACAGTTTCCAAATATTTCGGTGGTAATTCCTTGATATAATTTATGATCGGCAGCATTTGGAAAAAAGTATCCAAAGCCTGTAGACGCATGTGGATCAATAAAACCCGGCGTTAAAATGAGTCCAGTCGCATCAATGGTTTCTTTTGCTACGGGAATTTCAAAATCGTCACCTTTATAATGAATACATGCAATACGATCCTTCAGAATTCCGACATTTCCAATCTTAGCGGTTTCTTTATGACCTGTACAAATTTTTGCGTTTTGTATGTAAAAATCTAGCATGTAACTTCTATGGTTTTTTGATCAATCGTGTATTTATCAACTAAATTTGGTTGTACTTGGCAATGTTTCAAGCTTTCTATGGAAACATAACCGCTGTTCATTTCCACATTTGGTGCCACAATGTCTTCCAAAAAATAACGATCGGAAGGACTTAAATCGTGTGCGCGTGCGTTTGGTAAATACGAAGCCATGCGTAAGTTGAGCGTTCGTCCAATACCCGTTTCAAACATGCCGCCAATCCAACATGGAATGTGATGTTTGGCACAATATTGAATGATTTCTATACTTTTCATCACGCCGCCAACACGTCCAACTTTCAGGTTTACTTCATCCAACACGCCTAAATGATGCAGTTTTAAGACATCTCCGAGCGATTTTATTTCTTCGTCATAACAGATAAATACGGATGGATTTTCCTGCTTTGCTTTCAATAACAAATCGAATCGCGTAGGCGCAAACGGTTGTTCTATCATCGTTTGATAGGTATTTGCAAAGTAATTGAAGACTTCAAAATCATCATCACCAAAACTGCCATTCGCATCAAAACTTACGTACGTATCCGCTTTAAACAACATTGGGTTGATTGCTTCGAAGAAGTCAGTTCGCACATTCGGCGATATTTTAAACTTTAAGCGTCTGTAACCCGTTTCTAAAGCGTTTTTTACGACTTCTTTCATTCGGTCTAACTCTGTGTAGAGTCCGAGCGAAATTCCCACAGGAACATCAGCTAAAGGTGTGTTTTGTAATAATTGGAAAGGTGATTTCCCGGTATTTTGTTCTATAACTTGTAAAGCGGCCATTTCAACAGCGGCTTTGGTAAAGTTCCAACCGCGAATTTTATCGAGTCGTTTCACCAAGTCGCCAAAGGTTTGTTGTGATGCTAAAAAAGGCACAATAAATTGATTCACTAATGCAATTGCGGCATCAATAAATTCATCTGAATAATATGGATCTGGTCTGCATGAACATTCTCCGTACCCTTTGACACCATTCG
>CAZHSA010000085.1:0-12294 GCA_964535135.1 uncultured Kordia sp. | reverse complement strand
AGTTCAGCGGTTTATAAGTATAGAAATACTAGCGTTAGCATGTTAAATTTTAAATGGAAAACAACTCACAACAATCATAAATAAATATAAAATACAAAACGCTAAATGTGTCACATCGAGCGCAGTCGAGATGCAAAATGTAAAAGTCGTTTCTAACACCCAAAACCCAACACCAAAAAGCGTAGCGACCTAACACCAAAAAAAAGTGTATAACTTTCAAAAAGAACAGTTGTAATAGCGACTTGAGTGTTTTATTTTTGGAGTTAATTATGGAGCAAGACATTCAACACTATATTGCGCAGCTAAATGACGCACAACGGGCACCTACCGTTCACAAGGATGGTGCATTGATGGTGATCGCAGGCGCAGGTTCTGGAAAAACAAGAGTACTTACGTATCGTATTGCGTATTTAATGAGTCAAGGCGTAGATTCCTTTAATATATTGGCATTGACATTTACCAACAAAGCCGCACGTGAAATGAAAGCACGTATTTCTAGGATTGTCGGTGGAAGTGAAGCTAAAAATTTATGGATGGGAACTTTCCATTCGATTTTCGCTAAAATCCTACGCTTTGAAGCCGATAAATTAGGCTATCCGAGTAACTTTACCATCTATGATACGCAAGATTCCGAACGTTTAATTCGCTCCATCATTAAGGAAATGCAGCTTGATAAAGATATTTACAAATACAAGCAAGTACGTTCGCGAATTTCCTCTTTTAAAAACAGTCTCATCACGGTGAGAGCCTACTTTAACGATCCTGACTTGGTAGAAGCGGATGCGATGGCAAAACGTCCTCGTATGGGTGAAATCTACAAAGAATATGTAGATCGTTGTTTTAAAGCTGGCGCGATGGATTTTGACGATTTATTATTACGAACGAACGAATTACTGAATCGTTTTCCAGATGTATTATTGAAATACCAAACGCGTTTCCGCTACATTTTGGTAGATGAGTACCAAGATACGAACCATTCACAATATTTGATCGTAAAAGCATTGGCTGATCGTTTTCAGAATATTTGTGTTGTAGGAGATGATTCTCAGAGTATTTATGCGTTTCGTGGCGCAAATATTAACAACATTCTCAACTTCCAGAAAGATTATGATGATGTGGCCATGTATCGCTTGGAGCAGAATTACCGTTCTACCAAAAACATTGTAGAAGCGGCAAATTCAGTGATTGAACACAACAAAACACGTCTCGATAAAGTGGTGTGGACTGCCAATGATTCAGGCCCCAAAATAAAAGTAAATCGTAGTGTTACGGATGGAGAAGAAGGACGTTTTGTAGCAAGTTCCATTTTTGAGACAAAGATGCGTGAGCAAGTGACCAATGGTGATTTTGCTATTTTGTATCGCACCAATGCACAATCAAGAGCGATGGAAGATGCCTTGCGAAAGCGCGATATTCCATATCGAATCTACGGAGGTTTATCATTCTATCAAAGAAAAGAAATAAAAGACGTATTGGCATATTTACGCTTAATTGTCAATCCGAAAGATGAAGAAAGTTTAAAGCGTGTCATCAATTATCCTGCGCGTGGAATAGGGCAGACGACGATTGATAAATTAGTAGTCGCAGCAAAGCATTACGGTCGTTCCATGTTTGAAGTGATGGAAAATATCTCTAAGATTGATCTTAAAATCAACAAAGGCACGAAAACGAAGTTAGAAAATTTCGTGACAATGATTCGAAGTTTTCAAATCATGAATGAAGGTTCGAATGCATTCGAATTGACTTCACACATTACCAAAAAAACAGGCTTAGTTCAAGAATTGAAAAAAGACGGAACGCCAGAAGGGATTGCACGTATTGAAAATATTGAAGAATTGCTGAACGGAATTAAAGATTTCGTGGAAGGACAAGTGGAAGTGGCTGATGCTACAGGCGCGTTGGCAGAATTTCTAGAAGATGTGGCACTGGCTACCGATATGGACAATGACAAAGGCGATGATGACCGTGTTGCTTTGATGACGATTCACTTGGCAAAAGGACTGGAATTTCCGTATGTCTATATTGTGGGAATGGAGGAAGATTTATTCCCATCGGGCATGAGTATGAACACGCGAAGCGAATTGGAAGAAGAACGTCGTTTGTTTTATGTAGCGTTGACAAGAGCTGAAAAACAAGCGTATTTAACGTACACACTCAGTCGTTACCGCTGGGGAAAATTGGTCGATGCAGAGCCAAGTCGATTCATAGAAGAAATTGACGATCAATATTTAGATTATATCACTCCAGTAGATAATTATCGCTTCAAACCCTTGATTGACAATGATATTTTTGGTGAAGTTGATAAAAGCAAATTGCGCTTACAAAAGCCAAAATCGGGTCGTCCGCCTGTTGTGGGAAGTCCAACGCCAGAACAAATACGAAAGCTGCGAAAGTTGAAACCACAAACTTCACAAAGCAGTCCGCCAAGTGGAAGTCTGTTGGATGAAAAATTACTTCCAGGAACATTGGTAGAGCATACGCGTTTTGGTCGTGGAGAAATAATACGATTAGAAGGTGTTGGTGGCGATAAAAAAGCAGAAATCAAGTTTCAAGTTGGTGGCATTAAAAAATTGTTGTTGCGTTTTGCAAAACTTGAAATTATTAAATAATACGCTAGTGCGAGTTTCTAACTCGAACTAGCAGTTTTTAACACCTCTACTAGTATGAGTTTCAAACTCAAACTAGTATATTTTAGTATTTATGAAACAACAAACTGTTCCAAACGATCAAAAGCGCTTCCCCAACCATTGTAAATGCCCATTTGTTCTTGTGCTTTACAGTATTCTTCTGTTTCATGTACACAATGGAATGTAAAGTGAGTTTTGTTACCATCTGCTGAAAACAACACGTGAATCTCCACATTTTCAGTCATCGGTTTAAAATCGGCCGTAAACACTATTTTTTCTTGCGGAATGATTTCTGTGTAAATTCCTTCTGAAATAAATTCACTTCCGTCGGGCATTGGCATGCTAAACTTCCATTTGCTACCAGCTGTAAAATTATGTTCCACAATAGTCAATTTCATTCCGTTTGGTGCCCACCAAGATGCAATATGTTCAGGTTGTGTCCATGCTTCCCAGACAAGTGCTAATGGTGCATTAAACGTTCTTTCAATAGTAATCGTGCGGTTTTTAGGATAGTTCATCGTTGTTGTTTTTAGATTGTAATTGGTGTAAATAGTTTTCAAAATTATCAAGCTTGTCTTTCCATAATTGTGTATACTGATCAATCCATAAAAAAGCAGGAATTAATTTTTTGGGTTGAATCATACAAAAACGCTGTCTACCTTGTTGTTTCATCGTGATGATTTCACATTCTTTTAAAATCTTCAAATGCTTTGAAATCGCAGGACGACTTACTTCAAATTTTTCTGCAATCGAATTCACAGTCATTGTTTCATTGGCTAACAATTCAATAATATCTCTTCGAACTGGATCGGCAATGGCTTGAAAAACATCTCTTCTCATAATTTATGTAGCTAATCGGTTACCAATACAAGTGTAACTTTTTGGTTACGCAATTTTTTCTACATAAATTTTGAATAGGGAAGAAGTTATAGCTAATTAGTATAAATGTAATTCCGCACTTGTTGAAGAATCTATTTTGGAGCAGTATGGATTTCTGCCCACGCAGGATGACAAAATAATCTAAGCAAGTCTAAAAATCTAATAAAGTCTAAGTAAGTCTATATTACCGAATCATACAAACAGAATTCACATTGCCTTTATAATCGTATTCTTTTACAGGATTGTTAGGATCTAGAATCCATGCAGTATCAACGATAAATTTATATTGATGCTTTCCAGCAGAAAGTAATACGGAAACTTCCCAACCATCGTCTGTTTGCGCCATTTTAAATCCATCTTCCGACCAATCGTTAAACGAGCCAGAAAGCAACACGCTATTTGCATCTTTAAAACCATGAAGTTTAAAGGTATAATACGCTTTCACATCAACGACGGAATTGTATTCGTCAAACTCATTCAACTTTTTATTCGGATTTGCTTCATCGGTAATCCAAATGTTGTCTACAATAAATTTATATTCGTACGTACCTGGTTTTAATTGCAACGTTATAGACCAACCTTCGTCCGTTTTTTTCATCTCAAAAAGATGTTCATTCCACTTATTAAAGGAACCTGACAAAATCACTCTTTCAGCTTTTTGGTAGCCTTTTAAAAAGAACGTTGTGTTTCCTTTATCAGAAATATGCGCAGTATACATTTTAAGATTATACACATGCAAATCCTTTCCGTGTCTATTCTTAGCTTCCGTTATATTTTCAGTAGTTCCATCGGGTTCTGCCCAGTACTTTTCGTTGATCACAAACTTAAACTCCCATGAAAACTCATCGGTGAAATCAGCGATCTTTTTTCGAAACTCGTAACGATTTTCGTCCAGTTTCGTCATGATCCATTTATCTTCTGCCCAATTGTTGAATTCGCCAGCAACAGCAATCATTTCAATGGCCATATCTTCATCATGAATCGACTTTCGATGTTGCAATACTCCGTGCGTTACTTCTTTATACTCGCGTTTATCAAACGTAAAAACCACTTCATCACCTTCTACACGATATCCTTGCGTCTTTTTTTGCGCAAAAATACTTGCTGAAATACACAGTGTTAGAAGTAAAATGATATGTTTTATCGGTTGTTTCACGGACTAAATATAGGAGATTTAATGAAATATAGCTTTTCTTTTTTATAATTAATAATAGTACGTTTATATTTTAAAAATTCATAACCCAATACGCCATCTACGGAAGTGCCATACGCTTCGTTCATTTTCCGAAGATTCGTCACAATGGTGTACATTGGACCAACGCCAATGCGATCATTCATTCGGAAACCATACAATTTCCCTGCCAAAACCCGAATTTTCTTATTTCCTGCACCAATCATTGACAAACGTTTGATGGGACGAAATTTTTCAAGAATTTTTTTGTGACTATTTTTATTCAGTTGATTGAATTCTGCGCCTGTATCCAACGCAAAACGTACTTTTCTGTCATTCACAAAGCCAGAAACAACAATTGTATGGCGTTTCAGTTGAAAATCCAAACTGTCCATAATCGTTTCTGCATACACTTTCGTATCGAGTTTATCGCCATTTTTATCTACGCGCGACAGTGTTATTTGGTTCAAATACAAATCAATAAACACTTCGTAATCTTTCAAAATATTATAACCAATAATGCCGAGTAAATGCATCTTTTTGCTTTTTTCGATGTGTGAAAGATCAATCACATCTGACTTTTTATTTTTAAGATTGAAGTTGTGTAGGATGAACTCACTCAGCTTTCGCTCGTACGGCTGATCTATGATCCGCGTAACGCCCGTAGTTTCACCTTTCTTTCTTTTTAATCGTTGTCCTTTCGGGAAATGCACCTTATTCAACACAAGTCGTTCTGAACCTGTATCAATAATAAAATTGCCTTTCTGATTGAGAAATTCAGCTTCTACAACGATCAATTGATCGACAACTTTAAACGGAATTCGCGCAGTGTGCTCATTGAGAAACTCTGCTCTTGGAAATAAGATTTCGATAGGATTTTCTTCTTCATTTGCTAGACTACAATGAGCATTAAAAAAGAAAACCAACGTGATGAAGATTAGTTTTCGCATGGTATTTTGATTGATGATGATACTATAAAGACGATCAAAACCAATATTTGTTGCAGTTTAAGAAAACTTTAAGATGATTTTGAGGTGAAAATTTATCAATTGATGATTTGTTAATTCGTCAATCTGTTGTTTTGATTCTTTGTTGTTTTTATGTTACAAAACATCATGCTGAACTTGATTCAGCATCTCATCATCATCATGGAATTGTACCTCAAATGTCTCTTCGAGTGTTTCTCTGAAAGAAAAATGTATTGATAAGTGCTATGAAATATAGTTGAAAGCATTTTTAAAAACTCTTTATAGTAAAAAAATAAAATGTAAACTTTTTCTAATTTTACAGTCTAGGTAATTCAGTTACATGACAAAGTAAAACAAATTAGCATTCGTGCATTCGTGGTGAAACAAAGAAATTCAGAAGTCACACAAGAAACAACACGTTTCATCAAACTTACTCCAAATAGAATAGAAAGCAATTCAACATCTAACATTTATAATTTACAATAACTTCTTCCGAAACTCCGTAGGCGTCAAACCCTTGATCTCCTTAAACTTCCGATTAAAATTAGACACATTAAAAAATCCGCAAGCAAAGGCAATATCTGCAACAGCTAGTTGTGTTGAATTGCTCAAAAATTTACATGCATTTTCAATTCTGACTTCCGTCAAAAACTTAAAAAAGGTTTTGTTGGTACGTTGTTTAAAGTATTTACAAAACGCATTCGGTGTCATATTAGCAATTGTCGAAACATCTTCCAAAACAATCTTCTGATCAAAATGATTCATCACAAATTCAAAAACAGCACTCATGCGTTTTCCTTCGTCGTCTGTGTAATTTTTGGTGTTTACGAATGAAGAAACGGTTTCATAACTTGATTGTGTCAACATCGAAAGCATCTCGAAAAAAGTGGCAAATTGTTGTAAACTGTTTTCGTGTAAAATTCGTTCAAAAAGTAACCTTACTATAGATTGATTCTCAAGAAACTTCACGCCAAAATTGGCATCATATAACAATTGTTGCACTTTTTGAAGCTTGGGAACGTCAAAAAAACGATCGCCAAAACTGGTGTGCGTAAAAAATAAGGAAATCATATACGAATCTTCTTCAAGAGAAACATCAGACTTTAATACATGCGGAACGTTGCTTCCAAATAACAAAACATCATTTGATTGAAAATCGCGAATTGTATCTCCGACAATAAACGTTCCTTTACCAGAAATCACACAAGAAAGCTGAATTTCTTCATGCTGATGTAATTGCTCATAAAACGTACGACCACGATCTTCTTGAACAATCAAAACGTCACTTTCCGCTTTCGGTATCTTAAAAGGTAAAACTTTCATCTAATCAACTTAAATATGTAAAAATTAATCTAAAATACTACTTTAAAATAAAAATTAGGATAAAATAGTATCAAAATTGGATAATATCTACGATTTCCAAACAAGAGCACTTTTATACTTTTACATTTCGAAAAGCACAGTATACACAAACTTTATAAGTTACTCTAACCAAAAACAAGGTTAAAAGCGATGAGTCGCGTTAAGAGTGATACAACAAATAACAAATTCACGAATAAACAAACAACAAAAAACAAAAACTATGAAAGTCAATTGGAAAGGTGTCATGCCCGCAGTAACAACGAAATTTACAGCAAATGATACACTCGATCTAGATATGTTTGCCGTGAACATAAAAGCACAAGTAGCCGCTGGTGTCAACGGAATTATTCTCGGAGGAACGTTGGGAGAAGCAAGTACGCTTACCAATGATGAAAAGCGAATGCTCGTTCGCGAAACGGTCAAAATTGTCAATGGAAAAGTCCCAATAATTATCAACATTGCAGAACAATCTACAGTTGCTGCGAAACAGGCTGCACAACATGCCAAAGAAGATGGCGCTCATGGTTTGATGATATTGCCGCCAATGCGCTACAAAGCGGATGGTAGAGAAACGGTGACTTATTTTAAAGCCATTGCCCAAAGTACCGATTTGCCAATTATGATCTACAACAATCCTGTAGATTATGGCATTATGGTGACGTTAGATATGTTTGAAGAACTGCTAAACGATTGTCCAAACATTGAAGCCGTAAAAGATTCTACACGCGATATTTCAAACAATACACGAATCAAAAATCGTTTTGGTGACCGATTAGCAATCCTTTGCGGCGTTGATACGCTTGCCTTGGAAAGTCTGCTCATGGGCGCAGATGGTTGGGTTGCTGGTTTGGTATGTGCATTTCCAGCAGAAACAGTTGCTATTTATGCATTAGCAAAAGCAGGAAAAATTGACGAAGCACTCGCTATTTACCGATGGTTTTTACCACTATTAGAATTGGACATCAACACAAAATTGGTACAAAACATAAAACTCGCGGAAGTTGCCACAGGAATCGGTACAGAAAACGTGCGCGAACCACGATTGCCATTAACTGGAGCGGAACGCAAAAACGTATTGGAAATCATCAAAAATGGATTAGAAACGCGTCCAACATTGCCAAACTATAAGCAGTATCTCTAAAAATTAGTATTGCGTATTGAGATACTAGTTTTGAGATTTTATTTCTGTAACTTTAGAGAATGTAATTGTCAATCTAAATAATAAAAACAACTACCGAAAAAAATATGATCACAGGAAAAAACTATATTGGAAACGCGCTTTCCGCCAAAGGTAATATTACCTATAAAACTTTCAATCCGAAAACAAATACAGCAAATGAAACGGTTTTTACAGAAGCGACTTCAGAAGAGATCAATAAAGCTGTAGCTATAGCTTCGGAAGCTTTTAAAGAATTCAGAACGATTTCTGGAGCAAGAAAAGCAGCGTTTTTAAATGCAATTGCAGACGAAATTTTGGCTTTGGATGATGAATTAATCACAACGTACATGTCGGAAACAGGTTTGCCTGAAGGAAGAGCCAAAGGAGAACGCGGACGAACTATTGGACAATTGCGCACCTTTGCCAAACTTGTGGAAGAAGGTTCTTGGGTTGAAGCACGTATTGATCCCGCACAACCAGAAAGAACACCAAACCCGAGAGTCGATCTACGGAAAATGCTCGTTCCTATTGGACCGATTGTCGTTTTTGGCGCGAGTAATTTTCCATTAGCGTATTCTACGGCTGGCGGCGATACGGCTTCGGCATTAGCTTCTGGCTGTCCTGTCATTGTAAAATCGCATCCAATGCACGCAGGAACAGGTGAGTTAGTAGCTTCAGCAATCGCGAAAGCAGTACAAAAAACAGGCATGCCAACTGGCGTATTTTCAAACTTGAACAGTAGCGGCATTGAAGTCGGGCAGCAATTAGTGCAGCATCCAAAAGTAAAAGGTGTCGGATTTACAGGAAGTATTCGTGGCGGACGTGCTTTATTAGATTTGGCAGCAAAACGACCAGAACCGATTCCTGTTTTTGCCGAAATGGGAAGCATCAATCCAGTAGTTTTATTGCCAAAAGCATTAGAAAACAAAGGAGAATCTTGGGCAAAAACCTATGCAAAATCAATCACTTTAGGAACAGGTCAGTTTTGCACAAATCCAGGGTTGATTCTTGGGATTAAAAGTGATGGTTTAACTAGTTTCATCCATACCTTATCGGAAGAAATCATACAAATTGCCCCGCAATGCATGTTGCATCCAAACATTCATGCAGCGTACACAAACAATAAATTGCAAGTGCAAGATCAACACAATGTCACAACAGTTGCTGCGATTACAGAAACGGTGACAGAAAACTTTGCACAACAAGCGGTGGCAACGGTTGATGGAAAAACGTTTTTAGAAAATAAAACACTTCACGAAGAAGTTTTTGGACCATTTTCATTAGTTGTTCAATGTGAAAACACTTCGGAATTAGAAGAAATCATCGCCAATTTAGAAGGACAATTGACAGGAACAATACTTTCTGAGGAAAACGAAGCTGCGGTGCATGACCATATTATAAAAGCCTTATCGGACAGAGTTGGGAGAATCATTTTTAATGGTGTGCCCACTGGTGTGGAAGTGGTTCCTGCAATGTTACACGGCGGACCGTATCCAGCGTCTACAGACAGTCGCTTCACTGCGGTTGGAAGAGATGCTATAAAACGTTGGGTACGACCATTTAGTTATCAAGATTGGCCAAACGAATTGTTACCAGATGCATTAAAGAACGAAAATCCGTTGGGAATTCTACGTTTGGTGAACGATCAAGAAACAAAAGCAGCTTTGTAAAGAATTATTTTGCATGTCGATAATAAATTAATTTTGCTAACAGCTAACAGCTAACAGCTAACAGCTAACAGCTAACAGCTAACAGCTAACAGCTACTACTATGAAAAAAACGTTTTTTTGTATTGATGCACATACCTGTGGAAATCCTGTGCGCGTTGTGGCTGGTGGCGGACCAAACTTAGTTGGTGCCAATATGAGCGAAAAACGGCAGCATTTTTTAAAAGCATACGATTGGATTCGCAAAGGATTGATGTTTGAACCACGCGGACACGACATGATGAGTGGAAGCATTCTATTTCCTCCAAGTAATCCTGAAAATGATGTTGGAATTCTGTTTATAGAAACTTCGGGTTGTTTGCCGATGTGCGGACACGGAACTATTGGCACGATTACTATTGCCATAGAAGAAGGCTTGATCACGCCCAAAACAGCAGGGAAAATCAAGATGGAAACGCCTGCAGGTTTGGTAGCAATTGAATATCAGCAAACAGGCAAAAAAGTAGATTGGGTTCGGTTGACGAATGTAAAAAGCTATTTGGCAGCAGAAAACTTAACGGTAGATTGTCCCGAATTAGGAGAACTTATGTTTGATGTCGCTTACGGCGGAAATTACTATGCAATTATAGATCCGCAAGAAAATTTCAGTGGAATTCACAATTTTACAGCAAGCAAGATCATTCAATATTCGCAAGTGGTTCGTGAGCGAATTAATTTAAGATATCCAAACCTATTTGTTCATCCTGAAAATGATACCATTCGTAATGTTTCACACATGCTTTGGACAGGAAATCCATTAGATGCAACATCTTCGGGAAGAAATGCCGTTTTTTATGGAGACAAAGCCATCGACAGAAGTCCTTGTGGTACAGGAACTTCCGCGCGAATGGCGCAATTACACGCCAAAGGAAAATTAAAAGTAGGCGAGGAGTTTGTGCACGAAAGTTATATTGGTTCAAAATTTATAGGTAAAATCGTTGAAGAAACCATGCTAGACGGAAAGCCTGCCATTATTCCAAGCATTCAAGGTTGGGCGAAAGTGTATGGATATAACACGATTATTATTGATGAGGAAGATGATCCGTATGCACATGGTTTTCAGGTAATTTAATTCGTTAGAATTGAATTATCCTAAACTTGATTCAGGATCTTATTATTTGATTTAGATAGTATTGAAATCTTTCAAACATCGGTATGTATAAGTAATAGATTCCTGCCTTCGCAGGAATGAAAAAAAGAAGTATATAATTGAAAAAAGAAGTAGTAATCATCGGTGGCGGCATTATTGGACTGTGTTGTGCGTATTATTTACAGCAAGATGGACACCAAGTAACTGTTGTGGATAAAAGCGACCTTACAAGTGGTGCTTCTTTTGTGAATGCAGGTTATATTACGCCAAGTCACATTATCCCATTGGCAGCACCAGGAATGATTACCAAAGGTTTGAAGTGGATGTTCAACGCGTCGAGTCCGTTTTATGTAAAACCACGGATGGATGCTGATTTCTTGAAATGGTCTTGGTTGTTTAAAAAATCTGCAACAGCGAAACACGTAGCGAAATCAATTCCGATTATAAAAGATATCAATTTGTTGAGTCGTGAGTTGTATGTGGATATGAAAAACTCAGGTGATTTTGATTTTCATTTGGAACGAAAAGGCTTGTTGATGTGTTACCAAACGGATAAAGAAGGCGAAGCAGAGTGGCAAATGGGACAGCGCGCGATTGCGGAAGGTTTGAACGTGCAGAATTTAACAAAAGATGAAGTTCAAAAGTTAGAACCAAACGTTGATTTTAATATTAAAGGAGCGGTTTATTTTGATTCGGATGCACACATGACACCAACTGATTTTATGCCGCAAATGATGGCGCTTTTACAACAAAAAGGCGTTCAGTTTTATAGGAATGAAGCCATCACCGATCTACAGTACGAAAAAAATAAAATTACTTCAATACAAACTTTGAAACGAACAGTAAAAGCTGACGAATTTATACTTTCTGCAGGTTCATGGAGTTCCATATTGGCGAAAAAATTACGCATACAACTTCCGCTTCAAGCGGGAAAAGGCTACCGAATAGACGTTAAAAAAGACACTGGAATTACGATGCCCGCGATTTTAGCAGAAGCCAAAGTTGCCGTAACGCCTATGCAAGGATTTACACGTTTTGCAGGAACGATGGAAATTGGCGGCATCAATCACACAATCAATAGGAAGCGCGTACAAGCCATTGCAAACGCCGCAGAAACCTTTTACAACGGATTGAAAATTCCTGAAACTTCCATTGCAAATGCTGCTTGCGGATTGCGTCCGTGTTCACCAGATGGTTTGCCGTATATTGGAAAAACAAAACACTATAAAAACTTGACAGTCGCGACAGGTCACGCGATGATGGGTTGGAGTTTGGGTCCAGCCACTGGAAAATTAGTCAGTGAATTGATTGGCGAGAAGGCTACTTCCATGA
>CAZHSA010000084.1:0-12336 GCA_964535135.1 uncultured Kordia sp. | reverse complement strand
TGGGTAACCATGCATGGTTTTGCACTGAATGTAAATGCCGATTTAGGATATTTTGACAACATCATTCCATGTGGTATTCGCGGAAAAGCCGTTACTTCTTTGCATGTAGAATTAGGAAAAATGCAGGTTGATGAAGCAGAAGTCAAAGAGAAACTACTTCATCATTTTGAAACACTTTTTGAAGCTGAACTTGCTTATCAAACCGTACGATGAAGATTGTAAAAATAGGCTTACTCATTTTTACTGTGATCATCACGATACTTCTTTTACTGTTTAGTTACGTATTGTACTTGGATGTGCAAAGTTTTCAAGGCGCGGTTTCGGCGTTGTTCTTTTTAGCCTGTACAAGTGCATTTAGCATTTACTTTCACATCAAAACATTGCGCTATTATCCGTTATTTATTTTTGGAAAAACCATTGACGAACTCTCCAAACAATATTGGGCACTGCATATTTCTTTTGGATTGATTAATATATTATTAGGAATTGGTATTCTGTTCCCAAGAATCGCAGACGGAACCTTCGATATATACTCGTTGAGCGTCATTTTAGCGATTTGTTTTATTATTTTCGGATTGGTTACATTGTTGGAAACCTATAAGTTGAATCGGTTTGTAAACATCTACAGACGAAGACGCGAACACGAAAAGGAGATCGAAAACATTAAAGGAACTACGGACGAATCGTAACAAGATAAATAGTATATTGAAGCGTTAAACCGATTATAGTGATACCAAAAATCATTCAAGAGACACTCAAAGTTTTCATCATTACTTATACACTTATAGTAATGGCAGGACTGTTGTTTCTTTTTATAGAATCATTTTCTCGCAATACACACGCAACTATTTTTGATAATGTGTTGTTTGTAATCGCGTTTCTGGCTGGAATTTTGAGTGTCATCTTTCATATAAAAACCTATCCATATTATAGTAAAATCACGCGAAAGCGAAACATTTCTAAAATATTCTGGATAACCGCATTGTTATTTCCAAGCTATGTTTTGTATTTTATTGGAGTTACGTTTAAGAACTTTATATATTATGCTGTAGATGTTTCTATAACACAAGACATTACTGGCTTTATATTATTAATGGTTATTTTATTTTTTAGTTTGATAAGTCTAGCTGAAGTCTTTTTCATGATGAAAAGAGTGCAAAAGCAAGATGCAAATTTACACTTGAAAAAAGAGTTGGATGACGTAGGGAAAACAATAGAGTAACATAAATACATATTCATTACAAACATGCGCATTTTAAAAATAATTCTCATCATTGTTTCGTTCGCGATTATTGGTATGTCGGTGGTAACGATGTATCAGTTTACCAAACTACAAGGGCCAGAAGGTATTCCGAATCTTCTATTTATCGTTTTTGGTCTTTTGATCATATTTCCATTCTTCAATATTTTATATCATATCAAAAGTTTTCGTTTCTACAGACGTAAGCAAAAACAGCGATTGGATAAAAAACTCCACAAAATATTTTGGGTAGCAGGATTTTTACTGCCTGCATATTTATTTTTTTTATTGTGTATGGCATTGTATAATAACGCCATGCGTTTTGCAGAAGGGTATGTTAAATCACAAGAAATTGTAGTGATGTTGATCTTTGTTGTTGTAGCTGGTGTAGAGCTTTTAGAAACTTCCGCCTTGCGCAAACGCATTAAAAAATTGAAAGAAAATCATGAAATTAAAAATGAAATTGACGATATTGGAGCATCAAAATAAAATAACTACATGCGCTTTTTAAAAATACTTTTAATTATTGCTTCATTGATTCTTATTGGTGGAGTCGTATATGTTGTATGGTATGAACTTTCACGTTATAACTTTACTCAACTTCCATTGTCCTTGCATATACACATGGGTTTAGCCTTTATCTGTGCCGTTATTAATAGTATCTTTCATGTGATAAGTTTCCAATATTACAAACGCAAAGAAAACGTAAGATTGTATAAAAAAATACATAAAATTTTGTGGGTTGGAACCATATGTTTTTCTTCCTTTCTTATCTATGTAGGAGGTGTTACCTTGTATTCTTTATTGCGATTTATTGAATTTGGATACAGTGGAGAACAAGTGGCGGTAGTTTCATTATTTATAATTGTTGGTTGTACGGGTTTTTTAGAAGCATCTATCTTAAAAAAACGCATCCGACGCTTGAGAGAAGAACACAGTACTTTTGACGAAATAAACAACATAGGAAAAGAAGTAGACTATTAATGCGCGCTTTAAAAATACTCTTAATTGTTTTGCTGGTCGTCTTAGTTGGCTTTATGATAGCTGTGCTTTTTAGTGCTAGCGATGATGCTCCCGATCCTGAATCAAAAAAAATAGTAGCCATTATGCTGATCTCTATTGGACTTGGGATTTTTTTGGGAATTATGGCACTGCTGTATCATTTAATCAGTTTTCGTTATTACAGAACCTCCAAACGCATGCAAAAACTTAAAAAAGTACCTGCGTATTTTGTGGTGTGTGCTATATTATCACACATTTATTTTCTGCTGATCAGTGTCACTTTTTTGGGAGGAGTTATTTTTAATGTGATCCAAGTACGTAGTGAAGCTCCTGTTTTTTACTTCATTACTTTGTCAACTTTAGTATATGCAATTGTGAGTATTATTGAAACCAGTGTGCTAAAAAAACGCATCCGCCAATACAAAGAAGATGTTTTTCTTCGCGACGAAATTGATACGATAGGCATTTCTGAATCGTAGGGAAAGTTGTGAGTTGTGATTTTGCTTTAAGATACAAATTGACAAAAACAGTTATGAATGAAGACGTTGTTTCAAACCGAAAATCAATATTTCCTTTGATACGTCTTTGCGAGAATTTTATAAAAATTCGTGGCAATCTCATTCAACCAACATATGGATTTGCTATGAAATATTTTTATCATAGAGAGACGTTACATTAAAGATCAACATGCAAAAAAAGTTATAAGTATTTTTACCAAACACCCAAAATCTAAAAAACAGTGAAACGAAACAAAATATATCCTTTACTAGTATTGCTTATTGGAGCTGCGTTTGTACTATATGAACAGTATGGCGAAAATAAAGGCACCAACACCTACGATCCTAATGTTGAGGTACACGGAACGAAGAAACAATCTGAGAGAAGTCAGCCAAAAAAACTCACAAACAAATTTTACTTGCCAAGTTCTACCACCGGACAAGTAATACATCATGAAGGGTATTCGTTGTCGTATCATGAAGCGTTTGAGCAGGCAGAATGGGTTGCGTATGAATTGAAGAAGAATCAATTGGTGTACACCGATTTCAAACGTCCGTATTTTGAGCAAGATGAAGCCGTTCCGACGGAATCAGCACATTGGCGAAATTATAAAAACTCTGGCTACGATCGTGGACATTTATGTCCTGCGGCGGATAGAAAGTATACAAAATCAGCCTTTACGGAAACGTTTTTAACCAGTAATATTTCACCACAAAAACACGAATTCAACGCCGGTATTTGGAACCGATTGGAGCAAAAAGTGCGGTATTGGGCAAAAAAATACGATGGTGTATATGTCGTAACAGGCGGCATTTTAGAAAACAATCTCAAAACTATTGGAAGTGAAGATGTAGCTGTTCCGAAGTACTTTTATAAAGTGTTATTGGACAATTCAGGAGGAAACACTAAAATCATTGCGTTTTTAGTACCTCATAAAACATCTAACAAGCCATTGTACGAATATGTAGTATCGGTTGACGAACTAGAAAAACGCACAGGAATCGACTTCTTTCCCGAACTAGACGATGCCAAAGAAAACAAGCTAGAAGCCATGACAACGTATAAGCAATGGAGTTTTAGATAGAATAATTTTTCTACCTTACAGTACCAAAATTTGACTCATGAAAAAAACAAAATAGTTTCATTAGTATCACTGTTCTTGATTTTATCATTGAGTGCATGTGACTTTTTATCAAAAGAACAGGTTTTTGTAAATCTTGGAGAGATTGGAGTTTATTACGACGATTCAACAGAAAAACTGGTGGTTTTGAATTCAGGAAATCACAATATTTCAAAGAAAGCCTCACTTTATATTTATTCGCTTAAAGTTGAAAATATAAATGAGCGTATTTTAGTAGTAAGTAAAGATGGAAAAGAGCTTCGGATTGAAGTCAACTATTGGTTCAGTTTGAATCCAAAAATGATACTAAAATTGCATCGAGAAGTAGGAGAAAATTTTGTAGATAGAATTATTAAACCTACAATACGAAAAAATCTTCGAGAAGTATGCGGTAAATATAGCTTTGATCTTATTAAAAGTGATCAACTAGAAGCAGAAATGATGCTTAAGCTTCAAAATGATGTAGAATTTTCTAACTTAATTACAACTAAGTCTTTTTTACTGGAGATTGAACCTTATAAAAATTGACTTCTTTCCCAAACTAAAAGATGCTAAAGAAGCTAAGTTAGAAACCATGACGACGTTTAAACAGTGGAGTTTTAGGTAGTGAAAAAATATACTTATAAGAATTCAAAGTATTAAAATAATGTCAAAATTAAGTAAGGAATATAAAAGAAAATTTACGGAATTAAGAGCTGTTATTGATACTTGGGAATTGATTCCTGATGCACCAAATGATGAATTTGATTCCATAAATCATTTGCTGTTGAGTGAATTGTATAAAGAATCGGATGCTGTAAAAATATCAAAAAAACGTACGTTCGAATTGAATCAAAATGATGGTTTCTCTTGTACAGAAACGGAGGTTTCCAAACTGACCGACAAAGTGTTAGCTTGGTGGAGCAATTGAAATGCGCACACGTAAATTTTTAAGATTTTACGTGTCCTATGCCGAATCCCATGTCTTCTATTTTATACATGTGCGAATGATCATGCATTAACAAGTGACGCAGCATAATATATGGTGTATAGATTTTATATTCGGGATGAACGGATAACTTATTCCAGTCGTTTTCATTGAAAGTGCTGGCAAGTTCAACAGTCCTTTGTCGAACTTTAAAAAAATCAGCTAACGACTTGTGTAAATCTAATTCTATAAAGAAATCTTTATGAAAACTATCTCCTGATAAAGGCTCAAAAACTGGTTTTTCTTGCGATTTAAAGTCTGCCAAACGTTTTTGAAAACCATACATATCGCCCACAGCAATATGTGTTGCATGTTCGTGAATAGACCACTTGCCTTTTATGATTTCTTTTGAATACAATTCAGGATCAATTTCGTCAATCAATTCGCTGAGCAATCTTGGAGTTTCTTGTAAAGCACTTAGAATAGATTTAATTTTTTGATTCATAATTCTTTAAAAATTAATACTAGCTTTCACTTTCCTTCGATTCTAAAATTATATCTTGAATAAACAATGGCAAGTCTTTAATCTCATACGATTTTGGGAAGAATTGATTGTTCAAAATACTTGCAGGTGTATAGTTTACGTCGTTAATTGAACACCATTTTCTGTGGATTTCTAAGGTTTCTAAAGCCATTGTATTTTCTGAAATACCATACTTTGCTTGCCAAGAATCTACATTTCTATTGGCAAACCAATCTTTGAGCGCAGCATACGACTTTGCAGGATCTTTCGTATATAAATCAATCAATTGCGAAGCGATTTGTGTACTTTTATTTTCTGCATTTGGCGGAACGTTAAAAATGAATTCTAACTGAATATCATTTCCATACGTAGTCATCAATTTATCATACGCTTCAAAAGCAGCGGTACAAAAACCACATAACGGATTGGTAACACCTTGCAGTTTTATAACGCCCGCAGGATTTCCAAAAACGACACGAAACTGTTGATCAATCACGTTCGGATTCAATACATTTTGCTCTTGTAGTAAAGTTTTAAACAGTTCAGGATTTCGCTTAAATTTTAGAAAATCAGTTTCGGTAGTCGCTAATTTTTCATGACTTTCCCAATACGATTTGCAATACATCCAAGCAATGTATACAAGCGCAAAAATGCTGACAAGCTTCACAACATACAGCGTGTTTAAAGACCAGAAAAAATTAAAGGTTGCCAGTAGTAAAGCGGTTTGTAACACTAAAATCCCAGCAATCAATAAACACAATGCACACCATTTTTTTAGTACAACACCTTGTCGATAGAGTGCATACAAGACCACAGGAATTCCTGCTAACGACATGCCAAGTAACGTTGCTTGATGAAATCCGATAGATGATAAAATCAAAAATAATCCTGCAAAAAACACAAACGAAGCATCGCTTAGCGAAATAATTCCGAATATCTTATTGCCTTTTGTGTTAATAACTTCGCCACAAGTACTTGTTTTAGAAATGGCGCCACACACTTTGGCAACGGCTTTGCTTTTGATACCTAAATCTTCTCGAATAATTAAAATACTAATGTACAAGCCAACCAATGTAAGTGCCGTATACAACAAATATGAAATGTTGAAGTTTAGGATCACATTTGCGGAAGCTACGGCTGCCACAATGAAATAGGGAAGTGCTTGTTGAAAGGATTGGATGCCACTCGCTTTTTCCTGCTCTTCTACAGCTACAATCGTTCCTGTCCAACGTTCGGAAAATACAGCTTCGGTAAGTTTCTCCTTGTTTTCTCCTGAGTTTGTAACTTGAATGGCATTTCGTTTCTTTTCTACCAAAACGACTTCATCGCCTTGTTCTCCTTTCATCAAAGCTAAAAAGCATGCGGGCATTTGGTCAAGCGCTTCTTTTGGTACTGTGGCTGCCAAATTTTCAATCTCGAAATAATCAAGAGTATCGGTAATAGACTTTAAACTTGGATACTCTGGATGTGATAATAACTGTAGGTTTAATAGCTCACGATTGACATCTAAATAACTATTATTGGTTAGTAAAGAAAGTATAATATGTTCCATTCAAGTGTTTTTAATTTTGGTAGGGGAAATTAAAACTGTCTTATGACTCACTAAATATAGAAAGTATTTTTGAGGAATATTATATGAAAAGCTAATTTTAAGTAATTGTGCTTGCTGTTTTATAAAATGATAACATTACTTTTTAAATTGAAGTATGATGAATCAACTTCTTATCAAGTAATTATGTAAAGTAACGATAGAAGCTTGCGTTTTACCACTCATTAATTCGATTCGCATCCAACTTAATAAAAATAAAGAGTAAAATGGTGAAACCCCAAAGTCCTGAACCACCATAACTGAAGAAAGGCAGCGGAATTCCCACCGTAGGGAACAACCCAATCACCATTCCTATATTAATAGCAAAGTGGAAAAATAGAATCGCGGCAACGCTATATCCATACACACGACTGAATTTATTTTTTTGTTGTTCGGCACGATTTAATATTCGGATGAGTAGAATTATAAAAAGAAAAATCACTACAGAACTACCAATAAATCCCCATTCTTCTCCAACGGTCGTAAAAATGTAGTCAGTATCTTGCGCAGGAACAAAATCACCTCGCGTTCGGGTTCCTTTTTGCCAGCCTTTTCCCCAAAATCCGCCAGAACCAATCGCAATTTCTGATTGCAGTGTGTTAAAACCAAAGGTTTTTCTAATTTCTTCCATTTTTACAGGATCATCTTCCAAACCTAAAACCAACGTAAAACGATCGCGGTGATGTTGTTTAAATACGTTGTAAAAGATATAATTTACCGCCAAAATAAATCCGATTGCGGCTAGTAAAGAAGTGAGAGCCAAGGTCGTTTTTCGATCGCGTTTAAGTCTTTTCTTGAAAAAGATAAAAATACACGCCAGTCCCAACACAACCGTTCCAATGATTGTGTATACATAGCCAAGTTTAAGCGTTATGATAAAAAGTAGCACCAGCAAAAAACCGATCCATAAGTAAATAGCAGGCAAACCTTCGCGATACAGTACAAAAAAGAACGCAATATATACCATGGCACTTCCGGCGTCAGGTTGTAGCATGATGAGCATTGGTGGCAATAAAATAATCGCAAACGCAAACAGTTGATGCTTAAAAATGTTAATATTCGTTTGAATATCACTCAAAAACTTCGCTAAGGCGAGCACGGTGGCGGCTTTTGCAAATTCAGAAGGTTGTAGTGTAAAACTTCCAATGGCATACCAAGAAGTGGCACCGTTTATGTTTTTTCCAAACACCATTAAACCGAGCAAGCTTACCAAGGCGATGACATAAATAATACTCGAAAACCGTTCGTAAAATTTAGCTTCAATGGAAAGAATGAGTACAATTATCACTAGACTGGAGCCAATGAAAAACAACTGTTTTCCATACAATTGGCTCATGTCTAAAAATCCACCTGCATTTTCAGTAACGGACGCTGAGTAAATATTAATCCAGCCAATTCCGACCAATAAAAAATATAGCAGTATGGAAAGCCAGTCTATTTTTTTGACAAATTTTACTTCTCTACTCATTGATGGTAAATGGTTTTCCGCTTAGTGGCTTTGCATATTCTTCTTCCAAACTCTTCTCTAACACTAAATTCTCCATAGCTTTCAAGGTAATTTCGCCTTTCAGATATTGTTCAATCATTAAACTGGAAATTTTTCCTGCCCAACGCGCTCCATAATACCCATTTTCTACAAAAACCGCAATAGCAATTTTCGGATTGTCTTTTGGGGCAAACGCTACAAAAATAGAATGATCGGTTAATTGTGTGCGTTCTCCATCAATTTTAACAAAGTTTTCTGCGGTTCCAGTTTTTCCACAAATTTCAATACCAGGAACATTCAACCATTTTGCAGTTCCGCCTTTTTTCATGCTAAATACATCGTGCATTCCTTGTATAACAGGTTCAAAATGTTGTTTGTCAATGGTTGTATATTTTGGTTTTGTAAAATGAGAATTATCAATGGGTTCTCCGCCAATTTTTTTGATGATATGTGGTGTGTAATAATGTCCTCTGTTGGCAATGGCAGCCGTCATATTTGCCAACTGAATTGGTGTGAGTTCCACTTGTCCTTGTCCAATTGCGTTAGAAATGGTGTTGAGAACATGCCATTTATCGTGCTTAAAATAATTTTCCGAATAATAATCTCCTGTCGGAATGCGTCCTTTACGACCTGTAGATAAGTCATTTCCAAAATAGTCGCCCAAACCAAAACTTTTAATATGATCGCTCCAAGCATTCATACCTTCTCGTGGCGAATCATATTTGCTGATGATTTGACGATACGTGTTGGCAAAGTACGCGTTGCATGACTTGGCAACTCCATTGATAACGTTGCGCTTTCCGCTTCCGCAGTGGCATCCCATTTTGCGACCACTTCTGCCATAATAATAGCCATTGCGACACGTAAATGTAGATGTTGGTGTAATGACGCCTTCTTGTAAGCCTACAAGCGCATTGAGTGTTTTAAAAGGCGAACCAGGTGCATACTGTGCTAATAAACCTCGATCATATAAAGGTTTTCTGATAGAATCATAATGCATGGCACTGTAATTCTTGGAACGCTTACGCCCAACCAGTAAATTAGGATTGTAACTAGGTGCAGAAATTAATGCTAAAATTTCTCCTGAAGAAGGTTCTATAGCAACAATGCCACCACGTTTATTTACCATAAGTTTTTCGCCGTAAGCTTGCAATTTGGTGTCAATGGTAATTTGTATGTCTTTTCCATTGACAGGAAGCGTATCATAGCGTCCATTTTCATACGAGCCAATAACTTTGCTGTGAATATCTTTTTGAATGCGTTTTACACCTTTGGTGCCACGTAATTCGTTTTCGTAAGTCTTTTCGATACCTGTACGTCCAATTAATTCACCCGATTGATAATAAGGGTTCTTTTTTAAATCACGATTGTCAACTTCACTAATAAAGCCTAGTACATTGGCTCCATGATCGGTTTGGTAGTTGCGAATGGAACGTTTTTGAATAAAGAATCCTTTGTAACGATGCATTTTTTCTTGAAGATAGGCATAATCTTTTTTTGCCATTTGTGCTACAAATACTGATGGAATACGTCGTGAATAGTTTTTGGCTTTTTCAAGTTTTTTCACGTATTCTTCTTCAGTAATGCGCAATAGTTTGCAAAATTCAGGAATATTAAAATCTTTCACTTCACGAGGAATCACCATCACATCATACGACGGTTGGTTAGCAACGAGCAATGCTCCGTTTCTGTCGTACACGTAGCCGCGTTCAGGATAGGTATATTCTGTTTTGATAGCACTATCATTCAAAAAATTAGTGGCGACTTCTACCTCATTAAATAGTTGCAAATAGGAGAGACGCCCTGTGTAGAGAAGTCCAACAGCGATTACGATAAGGTATAACAGCAGTTTCCTCATGAATTTTTTCGACTAAATAAAGTTAATGACAGTGTGATGATTAGAATAGTAAATATACTAAAGAATGCTGTATTTCTTAGGATGATTAGGATAGAAGATATGTTAAAAATTTCTAATAGAAAAAAGAAAAAGTGATGAATAAAGGTCAAAATAACAATGTATACCAAACGCTGTCCTGTGGCTGTATTTTCAAGTTTTACCGATTGATGCTCATAACTTATACCAAACGCAAAACGCAGTATAAACGGACGTATGTAGGCAATGATGACACACGCTGCGGCATGCGCGCCGCCAGTATCTGAGAACATATCTACGGTAAGTCCTAATAAAAAGGCGATGATTAAAAACAAACTTCTGTTGGCGTTTAATGGAAATAAAAAGATGAAGTAGATATACACCAACGGATTGATGTAGCCCAAGAAGTCGATATGATTGCATATCAATACTTGCGCTAAAACCGCGGCGACAAATCGGACACTATTCCAAAAAATAACGGTACCCATCTAATTTTCAGGAGCTAATAAGTTATCAATTTCTTCTCTGTGTAAATTTTCAATGACGTAGACGTTTTCTAAATCGGTCATGTCGTTGAACAATTGCACATTTATATCGTATAAGTTTTTTGTGGTGTTGAGCTGAAAATCTTTGATGATTCCAATAGGAATGCCTTTTGGAAATAAAGTTGAGTTTCCACCTGTAATGATGGTATCATTCTCAGAAAATTTTGCGAGTTTCTCAATATCTTCTAGTTGTACAATATTTGGGTTTTTTCCATCCCACGTAAGTGTACCAAAATGTTTGGTATTTTTAAGCTCTGCGTTAATTTTTGAGTTTTTGTTTAAAATACTGATGACCGTTGCGTGACTTCCTCCAACACGATCTACAATGCCAATGACACCTTTGGAATTGATAACGCCCATATCAGTAGCAATACTATCGTTACTTCCTTTATTGATCAGTAAGATATTGTTGCGACTTGAGTAGCTGTTTTTGGTAATGTTTGCCGCTCGAAACAGATAATCGGTCGGATACGAAATGCTATCTATAAATTGAACCGAACTGAGACTGTCTTTTTGGTTGTACAGGATGTTTTTGAGTTGTCTGTTTTCTTCGACTAAACGCTCATTTTCAGATTTTAGGTTGAAATACGAAGAAATACCATTTGCTTTTTCGTAAATACCGCCTGAAAGCCAATTGGCAGAGTTGATAAATTTACTTTTGTGATAGGAATGTGTTTGCACCGTAAAGAGCAAAGAAATAGACAGCAACACTAAAAATAGAATAAAGTTTTTATTCTTGATTAGAAAGTTAATGATATGTTGCATGTGCTACTTAGTTCTTCTTCCCAATTAATACACTTTTGAATTTACTTAGATTTTTCAGGGTTATTCCTGTTCCGCGTACTACGGCACGCAATGGATCTTCTGCAATGTATACTGGTAAATCTGTTTTTTGAGATAAACGCTTGTCCAAACCACGTAACATTGATCCGCCACCAGCAAGATAGATTCCGGTATTGTAAATATCGGCAGCCAATTCTGGCGGTGTTTGTGATAAGGTTTCCATCACGGCATCTTCAATTCGTAAGATAGATTTGTCCAACGCTTTGGCGACTTCTCGGTAGGAGATTTGTACTTGTTTTGGTTTCCCTGTTAGCAAGTCACGTCCTTGAACCGACATTTCTTCTGGCGGAACTTCTAAATCTTCCGTTGCTGCTCCAATTTGAATTTTGATTTTCTCTGCCGTACGTTCTCCCACATATAAGTTGTGTTGCGTACGCATGTAGTATACAATGTCGTTGGTAAATACATCACCGGCAACTTTTACCGATTTGTCACAGACAATTCCGCCCAAAGCGATTACTGCAATTTCTGTAGTTCCACCACCGATATCGACAATCATATTTCCTTTTGGTTGCATGATATCGACACCGATACCAATAGCCGCAGCCATTGGTTCGTGTATCAGATATACTTCTTTTCCATTTACGCGTTCTGCCGATTCTTTTACGGCGCGCATTTCCACTTCGGTAATTCCTGAAGGAATACAAATAACCATTCGTAACGAAGGTGGAAATAGTTTCTTTTTAAGTGCTGGAATATTTTTTATGAACA
>CAZHSA010000083.1:0-12464 GCA_964535135.1 uncultured Kordia sp. | reverse complement strand
GCGATTTTGCTCCACTTTTTGCTGTTTTTGAGATGAACTTCAAGTACTTTTTCAAATTATGGGCAATGGCAGCCAAGTGAGTCACTTTATTGGCTTGTTTAATTCCTAAAGTATTGACCTTTCTGAGTCCTATATATTCTTATAGTGTCTATTTGTACACTACTTCTCACACACAAATACGTTAATCATAATAAAAACAAACAGTAACAAATAATTTCTTATCAAGCCCAAAGTTTCTAAAGTTGAACTTTTTGATTAAAGATTTGAAAGCAATGATCACATGGTTGAATTTTCAAATTGGTACATTAAAAACCCTTAGACTCGCTGTCGATTTTAGATTGTTAGGTTTTTTAAATAGAATTTCGTCAAGCTGAACTTGATTTCAGTTTCTTATCAAAAAATAGTGCTAAAAGCGAAGAGCGTCTACAATGTAGCAATTTGAAAATTTGATAATGTAACAATGCATTTCAAATAAAACTCAAAATTCTCTAAGAAACCTACCAAGATTCTAAGAGCAATAGCGATACTAAAGCAAAGCGAGTCTAAAAATCTAAGCAAGTCTAAACAAGTCTACAACAAATCCGTATCTTTGCATAAATTTTAAAATCGTCTATGAAAGTAGCTGCATTTCTGCCAAAAGACTATACAAAAAGTGTTGCATCGGGAACGGTCACTTGGAAATCGCCAAGTAACATTGCACTCATAAAATATTGGGGAAAAAAGGAAGATCAAATTCCACAAAATCCATCCATAAGTTTTACGCTGGAAGCCTGCGCTACCACAACAAAATTGTCATACAAAAAGCACGATGAGTCGCAAGACAGTTTTTCTTTTGATTTATATTTTGAAGGAAAGCAAAAAGACGATTTCAAACCGAAAATCAACACTTTTTTACAGCGTGTTGCGCAATACTTGCCATTTTTAAAAGACTATCATTTTACGATTGAAACCTCCAATTCTTTTCCGCATAGTAGTGGAATTGCTTCTTCTGCATCAGGAATGAGCGCATTGGCGTTATGCTTGATGAGTTTAGAAAAAGAACTTCATCCGGAAATGTCTATAGAAGATTTCAACCGAAAAGCATCATTCTTAGCACGTTTAGGTTCGGGAAGTGCAAGCAGAAGCATTGAAGGCGATTTAATTGTTTGGGGACAACATGCAAATACGATCGGGAGTTCGGACTTGTTCGGTATTAAATATCCGTACGGCGTTCATGAAGTATTTCAAAATTACCATGACACAATTCTGTTAGTAGACAAAGGCGAAAAGCAGGTGAGTAGTACGGTTGGACATGATTTAATGTACAATCATCCGTTTGCACAGCAACGTTTTGTACAAGCGCATGAAAACCTCACAAAAATGCAATCGGTCTTAGCAGATGGCGATCTCAAAGAATTTATCGCGATCGTAGAAAGTGAAGCATTAACTTTACATGCAATGATGATGACTTCTTCTCCGTATTTCATTTTAATGAAGCCAAATACGCTGGAAATCATCAACCGAATATGGAAATTTCGTGAAACTTCTGGAACACATGTGTGTTTTACATTGGATGCAGGCGCAAACGTACATGTGTTATATCCTGAAAATGAAAAAGATACCGTATATCCATTTATTCAAAAAGAATTACTAAAATATTGCCAAAACGAACACCACATTTGTGATCGAATAGGTTTTGGAGCAAAAAAGTTGTAATTTTACAGTAATAATAGCCGCAAATCAAAAGAACAAATGAAATGAGCTGAAACGTTTATAGACGTTAAGATACGAAACTGTTATTTAGCGAATTCCATTTGACTTACACAGAAAATAATAACGAACAAATGAAAGGACCTCTTTTCTATTCAAAAATCTTACTCTTCGGAGAATACGGAATCATCAAAGATTCTAAAGGTTTATCCATTCCATATAACTTTTACAAAGGAGCGTTAAAAATAGATGACAATTCTTCTGAGGAAGCAAAAGCATCTAACGAAAGTTTAAAAGGTTTTGCAAATCACTTAGAAGCTTTGCAAGCAGACTTGGTTACGTTTGACATTGCAGCACTGAAAAGTGACTTGGAACAAGGAATGTATTTTGATTCTTCCATTCCGCAAGGCTATGGTGTGGGAAGTTCTGGAGCATTAGTAGCTTCTATTTACGACAAATACGCTTATGATAAAATTACAGTTTTAGAAAACTTAACGAGAGATAAGTTGTTAAAACTAAAAGAGATTTTCGGAGCGATGGAATCGTTTTTTCATGGAAAAAGTTCTGGTTTAGATCCGTTAAATAGCTATTTGAGCATTCCAATCTTAATCAACTCGAAAGATAATATTGAACCTACTGGAATTCCTTCGCAGAATGAAGTAGGACAAGGCGCTGTATTTTTATTAGACAGCGGAATTATGGGAGAAACGGCACCAATGGTCAATATTTTTATGGAAAATATGAAGCAAGAAGGTTTCCGTAAAATGCTGAAAGATCAATTTATCAAGCACACGGATTCTTGTGTGGAAGATTTCTTAAAAGGTGATGTAAAGTCTTTATTCGGGAACTTAAAATCCTTATCAAAAGTCGTTTTTAACAACTTTAAGCCAATGATTCCACAACAATTTCATTCGCTGTGGAAACAAGGAATAGAAACGAACGATTACTACTTAAAACTTTGTGGATCTGGCGGCGGTGGATACATTCTTGGATTTACGCAGAATATTGATAAAACAAAGGAAACACTTAAAGACTACAAGCTCGAAGTAGTGTACAACTTCTAAAGTTTGGTCACGCATGTTATCTAGAAAGCGCAAGCTATTTTACTACAAACTTTTTAGCTTATTTTCGGTGGTAAGAGGCTATAATATTCTTATTATCGTAATTGCACAATATTTAGCAGCCAAATTTATTTTAGCACCAAAAGAAAGTTTCATGGAGATTATTCTCGATGGAAATTTACACGCATTAATTATAGCTTCTGCAGTTGCTATTGCCGCAGGATATATTATCAACAACTTCTACGATGCAGAAAAAGATTTGATCAATCGCCCACGAAAATCTATGTTAGATCGTTTGGTGAGTCAGCGCACAAAAATTACCGTATATTTCATTCTCAACTTCATTTCTGTAGCTATTGCAAGTTTGGTATCGTTTAGAGCGTTTATCTTCTTTTCGGCATATATCTTCGGAATTTGGTTTTATTCACATAAAATGAAAAAGATCCCATTTCTGGGAAATCTCACTTCGGCACTATTGGCAATTACGCCGTTTTTTGCAGTATTTATCTATTATGGAAACTTAAACAGTGTTATTTTTGTACATGCAGCATTTCTCTTCTTACTCATTCTCATTCGCGAATTCATTAAAGATTTAGAAAATATAAAAGGCGATCTGGCACAAGATTACAAAACCATTCCTGTGATGTATGGAGAAAAAGTTTCAAAAGGACTCATCACACTTGCTGGTTTGATAGCGGTTTCCGTAACGGTTTTTCTACTTTCTCAATACGACACAGGCTATATGCGATATTACTTTTACGGAAGTATTGCATTGTTGATTGTCTCAGTGTTAATCTTATATCGTTCCAAAACCAAATCACAATATCTATTACTCCATAACATTTTAAAATTCATTATTGTTTCAGGAGTTTTCAGCATTCCTTTGTTAAATATTGAAGCGATTTTGGATAAGATTACACGCGTTTTGTGATCAAAAATTACAAATAACTTCAAATTGTTAAAGCGATTTTGAAGTGTGTTTTTCTTCTTGAAAATTGGTAATTTACAATGTTTTTAAAAAGGTTAATCTTTAGCTTCTTTTTCCGCAGTATAGTAAGTATTTTTCGTTAAAAATTTTTGAAGCCTTGGAAAAAATTTAGAAAAATACTTAGGGTTCTAGTTTTTCATAGAAAAAACTAGAAATACCTCTGGAAAAATTCCCTTTCTTTTGTTTCTTTTCTTTGGGAAAGCAAAGAAAATGAAAGTAAAACACTAAAAAGTAGACTATGTAAACATAATTTTTTTGATTTTCTTTCAGTTTCAACTGAAGAATTAAGTCAAACTAATGTTAATTTAAAAAATAAACTTATGTCATCTTCACATGAATTAAAAGTGGCTTTAGCGCAAATTGCGCCTGTTTGGCTAAATAAAACCAAAACGCTCGAAAAAATAAAGCAACAAATCTTAGAAGCAAGTCAGCAAGATTGTGAACTCATCGTTTTTGGCGAAGCGTTATTGCCAGGATATCCGTTTTGGGTTGCCAATACCAATGGCGCAGCGTTCAATTCTACCTTGCAAAAAGAAATTCACAGACATTATGTTCAAAATTCTGTTCAGGTAGAAAAAGGTGATTTGGATACCATTTGTAATCTAGCGAAAGAGCACAATATTGCTATATATTTAGGTTTAATGGAGCGCGCGGCAGATAGAGGCGGACATAGTATTTACTGCTCGTTAGCGTACATAAATCAAGATGGAAGCATTGAATCTATGCACAGAAAACTCATGCCAACGTATGAAGAACGACTTACTTGGGCAAGTGGCGATGGAAACGGATTGAAAGTACATCCATTAAAAGAGTTTACGGTTGGCGGACTCAATTGTTGGGAAAATTGGATGCCGTTGCCAAGAGCTGCATTATACGGAATGGGCGAAAATCTACACATTGCGGTTTGGCCAGGAAGTGAAGTAAATACCAAAGATATTACACGATTTATTGCACGCGAATCACGCTCGTATGTGATCTCTGTATCTAGTTTGATGCGAAAAGCTGATATTCCATCGGATATTCCGAATGTGGAAGAAATCTTAAAAAATGTTCCTGACGAATTGGCAAATGGCGGATCGTGTATTGCAAGTCCTGATGGCGAATGGCTCATTCCGCCTGTATTGCACAAAGAAGGCTTGATCATTGCTACATTAGACTTTAATCGTGTGTTGGAAGAGCGTCAAAACTTTGATGCAGTTGGACATTATTCGCGCCCAGATGTGACACAACTAAGTGTTAATAGGGAACGTCAGAGTACCATTAAACTTACTGACTAATTTATGAATTGATTTTGAATGAGTTATCTTTTTTTACCTATAAAAACGAATAATTCATCTTGAGTGTGGTTATGAACAATTAAAAAGTATCTTTGCAAAAATTTTAGAGTATAAAGTAATGGCAAAAGAGCGACACGGTAAAAGTAGAGTCAAAGCAGACAGTAAGGGTCACGGAGGAAAAAAGCCTTTTGATAAGAAGAGGTCTTCGGATGATAAAAAATCGTTTGAAGGGAAAAAGCCTTTTGATAAAAAGAAGCCAAATTCAAATTATAAGAAAAAAGCTGCGCCTCAGCGTAAATCTTCAAGCAATCCAAATGAGATTCGCTTAAATAAATATATTTCCAATTCAGGCATTTGCTCACGAAGAGAAGCAGATATGCACATTTCTATAGGAAGTGTTACTGTAAATGGTAAAGTGGTGACTGAAATGGGCTATAAAGTACAATTGACAGACGAAGTTCGTTTTGATGGACGCGTTATCAATCCTGAAAAGCCAACGTATATCCTATTGAACAAGCCAAAAGGATTTTTGGTAACTACCAAAGACGAAAAAAATCGTAAAACGGTGATGGATTTAATTGCTGGATCTACTACTGCAAGAGTAGTTCCTGTAGGCCGTTTAGAACGACAAACGACAGGTTTGTTATTATTTACAAACGATGGAGAATTGGCAAGAAAATTGACCGATCCGCATCAAAGAGTTCGTAAAATATTTCATGTAGAATTGGATAGAAATCTAAGTCAAGCAGACTTCAACAAAATAAAAGACGGCGTTAACATTCGAGGTGATATATATACCGTAGATGAAATTTCGTGGATTCAAGGCGCTTCGAAGCGTGAAGTAGGCATCAAAGTTAACACAGGAAGTAACGGTTTGGTCAAAGCTATTTTTGAACACTTATCGTATACGGTAGCACGTTTAGATCGTGTTGTTTTTGCTGGGTTAACGAAAAAAGATTTACCACGAAGTCATTGGCGTGAGCTAAATGCTCAAGAAATCATCAATCTAAAGCATTTATAAAACATACTACATTTTATAGTAACAAGAACCTCTCATTTTGGGAGGTTTTTTTGTTTTTGGGGAATATACTTATGTAGATACTACTTTTAGCATTGCCGAATCCAAGCAAAGCTATCTTTCTTTCGCTCAAATTCAACTTTAGTGTACGCTTCTAGTTTATCAATCATACTGTGTTGTTTATGGAGTGTGTAATCTAAAAATATGTCAAAAACATTAATTGTTGAAAAATCAACGTCACTTTATTCTTTTGAATAATAATTTTCAACTTCTCTCCCATAGACGCTTCTTTCCGAATTGCTCCAGTTTCAATCACTTCGGCTTCAGCAGTTTCAATCGGATTCGCTTCCTTATCTTTTTCCACAATAAACGCGGTATAATTTTCATAGCCTAAATAGCGACATAAAAAATTTGCTACCGAACTTTTCAATGCTACTTTTTCTTCTTTTAACGCCAAATTATACTTATTTCGCAGGCTTTTTTCATGATATTGGAAATGATACTCGTCCATTAAAAAATCGGAAATTTTCTTTGAAAGCCCTGTCGTAGACATCGTTACGCCAGTAGCTTTCTTTACTTCTTCTCTTGCTTTTTTAAAAGCACTTAATACTAACTCTCTATGCATGATTTGTAGTTTTAGGTTTCATCTTCCATTGTAAAAAGTGTTTAAAAATTGTGCTCAAAAGCGGGAAAAAAGTTTCTATAAACTTTCCAAAACTCTTCCCTAAACTTTCCATTTTTTCATTCAAAACCTCAGTTTCTTTGTTACAGAAATATTTCTAAAAACCGAGATATCAAGCAATTTGATCTCCTGCATATGGCTCGGTTATTCTTGAGATAAGAGCATCAGGGCAGCTCCTGGAAGTAGCTAAACTATTTGTGCTTGTCTCTTCACTTCCCAAAACACAAGAAATCGGCGCCATTTCTATTTCGCTGTGTTGCTGAACATTGACTACGCTGAGTACTCCTCGGACGGCAACACCTATGTCCAATTTTTAAACTCTAACAAAATGAAAAAATTCAGCTTAATAATACTTACGGTTTTCCTCAATTGCGCAATATTTTCTTGTACGCCCAACTCAATTGCCGAAGAAGACGCCCAATTTGAACAACAAGCCACCGAAGGTGAAGAAGGAGAAGTCTCTGGAGGAGGAGAAAGACCTTCTGGCGATTAATGAATTTGTAATTATATTTTTACTATTTTAGGAGGATGAAACTACTACCAGTAACATCCTCCTTTATATTTGTCGTACTTATCTTGCTATTAAATGCCTGTCGAAAAGAAACGATTCAAAAACAAAAAAAGTCAAAAGAAGTTTTAGATTTAGAAATCTTAGCTTACGAAATGTCTCAAGATAAAAAATACGATAGTGCAGTTTTTTATGCACAAAAAATGTTATATCAAGCTAAAAAAGAAGATTCTAACTACTCCCTAATGCATTCATATGCTAGGCTCGCATGGGATCATAGATTAAATAATAATTATGATTCCGCTAAATATTACGGTGAAAAATTTTATTTCCTTGCTAAAAAAAGAACCGATACTTTACAAATAGCAAGAGCCCAAAGTCATTTTGGTTTTTATTATAGAAAGTTAGACAGTTTCAAACTAGCTATCAAAAACTTCACAGACTCTAAAAACTTGTATTTAAAAGTAGGAGATACGATTCAAGCTGGGAAAAAAGTATTAGAAGTTGTCAATATTCAAAAAAGTGAAGGGAATTTTGGACCTGCTGAATTTTCTGCTACGGAAGGATTGGATTATTTAAAAGGTACAAATCAATTAAGGCCCCAAGCCGGATTATATTTAGCATTAACAACCATTTCAAGAGAAACAGGCAGAATACAAAATGCGAATGATTACGTAGATAAAGGATTGGCACTCATAAAAGATTCTATTTCAATTAAATTGATTGGTAGGAATACTATAGGAATGTTAAAAAATGCCAAAGGAAATACACTAAAGGATCTTGAAAAATATGATGAAGCTATTGATTATTTTAACTTTGCATTAGAAGATTATAAGAAGGATACCTTAGAAACAAAACGAACACAAACCAATTTAGCATATACACTTTATTTAAAAAATGGATATAACAAAAAGTCAGATTCTTTATTGTTAGATGCATATACATATTTTTCTTCTAAAAATCATGATTCAGAAATATTTTCAACGTTGTTAAAACTAGCCGAATTGCACAAAAGTTATGATGAAAATAAGTTTTCAGAATATATTGATGAAGCACTGCTATCTGCAGTAGATCGAAACATAAAAAAATCCCTATACGAGGCTCTTGAGCTAAAGTTGGAAGTTTTTCCCAACAAAAATGATTTCAAACTATTTATTGCTTTGGGTAAAAAATTAAATAGGGATAAAGAAAACTTAGATTATTTTTATATAAAAGATCGATTTGATTATGATAGAATTGAAAAGAAGGCAGAAAAAGATAAAGCTAAAATTGAAAATCAGAAACAACAAAGAACGCTACAACTACTAATTTCCCTACTAGTTCTACTCATCATAATCGTCCTTACCTTTATCATTTACTTCAAAATAAAACGCCGTCACAAAATTGAAAAAGTAAAAACAGTGCATGTCACTGAAGCACGAATTTCTTCGAAAGTGCACGACGAATTGGCGAATGATTTGTATGAACTGATGACGCAGTTAGAAACAACAGATCCAGAGAAAGAAGTGGTTTTAGATAAACTGGATACTATTTACAATCAGGCGCGTGATATTTCGAAGCAAATTCAACGTATTGATACCAACAAAGGATTCGCAGATGAGCTAAGTAATTTGTTCCGAAGCTATCAATCGGATGAAGTCAATGTACTGTTGAAACGTTACGATATCGAAATCTGGAAAGGAATTTCTTCACACATTAAAGTTACGGTATATCGTGTGTTACAAGAGCTGCTCACCAATATGAAAAAGCACAGCAATGCAGGATTAGTCGTGGTTTCTATCGAAAGAAAAAATAAGCAATTGTTTATTCAATATATTGATAATGGGAAAGGCTTTACAGAGAAAATTTCCAAAAATGGATTGCTAAATGCGGAAAACCGTATTCGTGCAATTAAAGGAAAACTTACTTTTGATACAGAACTTCACAAGGGTTGTAAGTTTAGTATTAATGTTCCAGTATGATAGATAGCCTATGTTTACTAAAGTTTTAATTGCCGAAGATATGGACGACATCAACACAGGTGTCCTCACAGTACTTTCCAAGTTAGAAATTGGAAAAATAGATCATGCACAATACTGCGATGACGCAGATTTGAAAGCAAAAAAAGCACGAAAAGATAAAAAACCGTACGATTTGTTGATTACCGATTTGTCTTTTGTGAAAGATTATAGAGAACAACAATTGAACTCAGGTGAGGAATTGATCGTGAAGCTAAAAGCCGATCAACCCAACTTGAAAGTGATTGTGTATTCTGTAGAAGACAAATTACAACGTGTGCGCCGTTTGGTCACAGAACACGGTATTGATGCGTATGTGTGTAAAGGTCGAAAAAGCCTGCAAGAACTCACAAACGCCATCAAAAAAGTATATGATGGAGAACAATATTTGTCTCAAAAAATTGGTAGCGCGTTGAGTCCCAAAAATGATATGGAAATCGACGATTACGACATCGGATTGCTCAAATTATTATCCAAAGGATTAAGTCAAGATGAAATTGCCAAAGATTTAAAAAATCGTAGTATTTCACCCAACAGCCTCAGCTCCATTGAAAAGCGATTGAGTAAATTAAAAATTTATTTCAAAGCAAATAATGCCATTCACTTAATAGCCAATGCTAAAGATTTAGGCTTGATCTAAGATGCTAAAGTCACTTGATTACATGTTAGAAATGCTCGCAATATAATCCACGAGTTTTGCAAAGTCTTCCTGCTTTTTAAGTTTCAGGTTTTCAGATTTTATATATTCCTTGATTTCATTTTTCTTATCAGGAAAGATACTTATAATGGATTTCTTTTTTGGACTTACAGCAATCGGAGTTCCATCTTTTAGAATATAATAATAATCGTATTGTGTAAATTTTGCTTTTCTATCCGCCTGATTGGCTGTCAACGCTTTTTCATTTGGAGAGAATACACACTTCTTTTTTAACAATAAATTGAGGCCATCAGCTGAATTTAAAACTACGAAATAGCCTTTGTCTGCTTTGCCATCTTTGTCAGTATACGAAAGCAACTTCAATGCTTTATTGCCATAGGTAATTCTTGAACCGTCAATTTTCATCAACGCACCAATTTCTCCACCTTCCGTTTCTGGCAATAACTCAACTTCATCGGTGTACGTGTTAAAACGCATCATAATATTTCCATACGATTTGTTGCCTACATAAAACTTTGCCAAGGTGTACTCTTCGTTTAAATAGGGACTTCCTTTTACGTTATCCCAATCAATTTCATACGCAGCAATTTCTCTTGTGTTTATAATTTTTCGAATTTGATTGTACATTTCCGTAGTGGTTTCAAACTCTCTCGGAGAGCCACTAACCTGTGCAATTGTGGAGTAACTCATTAAAAATAAAAAGGCGATTGGTAATAGACGTAATGATTTCATAATCAGTAAATAAATTGGTTATATCTATAAAAATACTGAAAAAACGGGAAAGTTTACCTTCTTTTTGAAAGAATATTCTCTTAGGTTGTTTGTGCTACTGTTTGAATTTTTTCTTTTTTTTCCTTACGAAAGAACAATTCATAGATCAAAAAGCCATAAACCACAATGTACTCGAAAGCCACAAAACTTAGATTTTCGGCGTACCTTTCATTTTGGTACGCGGTATAACTGAAAATGATCATAAACGACCAAACTACGGTAAATCGGTAGTGTGTAAATGTGCTTAAAATCAGTAATGTAGCTAAATACCAAGGATGCATGGTTGTGGTTGTAAAAAAGTAAAAAGACAACCCAAATAAACACGCCGTGATGGTTTTTTGAAAGTTTGAATTATTCCGAAACAAACTTATGCCAGCTACAAAAATCAATACGATAATTGGCGTGATGCGACCGATCTCTTTAATCAAATTCCAACCAATAGTTTCATAACCAATCCAACGTGCGATGTAATACAAACTGGCGTTGAATTCAAAGTTTTGAAACCACAAACTCACCGTTTTTTGATAATTGGCGAAAAATGCTTCTGATAAAAAAGGCAAAAACAACATAAGAATCGTCACAAGTACAATTCCATAAAAAGTCAAGAGTTTCAAAACGCCTTTCCAAATAATTGGAAACGTTTTTTTAGAAATTTCAGAAGCTTTATGCTTAGTAAACCATTGAAATAGAATTGGAAGAAAAATTAACGGAATCAGCTTTACAGAAACCGAAAAAGCCAATAGAACTGCAGCTAATTTCCACCAGCCTTTTTGCAGCAAATACAAACTCCAAACCAAGAAGAAAATCATGACACCTTCAAAATGTAGATTTCCTGTCAATTCCATAATAATAAATGGATTGAGAATATACAACCAAATATGATGCACAGGCAACCCTAAACGTTCTAATAGTTTTTTACCAAAATACAAAGTTCCAATATCTGCCAGAATGATCAAAATTCGTAATACAATAACGGAACCTACAATACTTTTTCCAGCGAACAATCCTGCAATGGCAAAACACAACTGATTTATTGGTGGATAATTGGTATAATGCGATGCGCTTAAATCGCCCATTCCTTGCCATAATTCTTGCGCTTCCGCGACAGGCGCGTTGCCAGAAGATATCAAATCGTTTGGTAAGTATAAATACGGATTCCAGCCTTCTACAAGCATGCGACCGTCCCAAATAAAACGGTAAAAGTCTTGTGATAAATTCGGAATGCTTCCCACGAAAACCAATCGTAGGACAATGGCAATTCCCGCAAGGGTGAAAAAATGTGTCTTTTCAAGTCGAATCAATCCAAAAAAACAAGCAAAAGCAATTCCGTATAACGAAATTAAAATCGTCACGTCTGTGCGCACTAACGGATACCCGATATAGTAATACACAAAAGCACTGAGCAGCACTAAAACAATAGAAAAACTACGATATTTCGCTGTGGAAGCGATCACACTTTGGAACGAATCGAATTAAAAAATACAAAGGCAAAACCTAAGAAAAGCATTAAGTGAAATGGAAACAATCCGAAATCATTTAACGGATATGCACTGTACATTCCAAACAAAAAGTAAATCATCAATAACGCTTCAATGATGGTATTTGTAGATACTTTTTTGCGAATGTATTTGTTGTTTTTCCACGAATCTTTTAAAGTTTTGATATTGAATTTTGGTGTACGTACAAATTCACTGCGTTTTCCCATATGTCCTTCCATAACCGCCACAGAATTGTGTACTGAGAATCCCATCGCTACGGAAAAGAAGGTGAAAAACATCTGAATGTATTCAATAAATTTTAAAAATCCGCCACCTT